>NZ_LBJX01000010.1:0-18549 GCF_028128895.1 Bradyrhizobium sp. CCBAU 11434 | reverse complement strand
GCTCAGAGGCGAGAACACCGAAACCGCGATGTGGTGATCATCGCTGCCGCCGCGACCGTCGCTGGTCGCAACGTCGATGCTTTCGCTACCAGCCGTATTATCCTGGAAGGTAAGGGTCGAAAGGTCCGAATTGACCTGAGCGAGGGTCCCCGTGATCGTCAGATGATTGGTGTTCGATCCGGAAACTCCCGCGCCCGTAGCGGACAGTAATCCGTTGGTATCGCTCAACACCACGGTAATTGTTTCGCTCGCGCTACTGGCATCGCCGTCGACGATGCTGATGCCGGTGATCGCTGTGACCAGTCCCTGCTGGATGGTTTGCGGCCCCGGAACAGTGGTTATCGGCGGTTGATTTCCTCCGGACGAGCCAAGCAGGAATTCGGTGCCAAACCCACTGCCGGAAGAGCTCGTAAACAAATCGTAGGAGAAGTTCAGGACCTGCCCGGCCGCGCTCGTGAATGTGCCGAGGTCAAGCGCATGATTGCTGAAGAAGGTCTGCGCCGACGCAACCGTCGAGAACGCCTGGTGGAAGATCTGCGTGCTGTTTTCAGAGACACTGAAGTCGAGCGACGTAAATCCCGTGCCGAATGACTGCGATCCGAAGAATCCCGCAATCAGATGTCCCGAGAGAGTCGTCGTGTTGATCGTCCATGTGACGGTATTTCTGTATTCTCGCGAGCCGGTCGCGGTTGTCGAATAGGACGCCCCCTCCGACGCTTCACCGAAGACAGTTCCGCCGCTGAAGGCCGTGTTCAGATTGTTGTTACTCGCCAGTATCGACGCAACGGAACTGGAGGCGGGCACTTCCGTCGCAAAGGTATAGGCGTTGTTGGCCTGATTGTTGAAGCCGTCCACCGTTCCGAGCAAGGCTCGGCTGATCGCATTCGCCGAACTCCCAACCTGCGAGGAGGCAAATGCAGCGACGTTCGTCACGACGCCGCCGCCGCCCGTTGACGCGGTGGTGTCCGTAACCCCGGTACTACCGGTTGCCGTGGAGTTCGCCAACGCGAGCTGACCGTTCGCCGTCGTCGCTGACGCGTGACTCGAGGCAGAGCCTTGAGTACCACCAGTACCGCCTGTCGATGTCGCGCTCGCGGTTGCCGTATCGCCGGTAGCGGACCCCGTCGCAATCGCCGATGCCGAGTCGGTGGCGCCGCCACCGGTCAGGCTTACGCCGCTATTGCCACCTGTCGCATGCGATGTGGCCGTCACGTGGGTCACACCCGTCAGCACGATGGATGACGTCGCCGTGCCACCTGTCGCGCCAGCACCTCCGTTTCCGCCGGCTCCGCCGAAAGTGGTGCTGGTGCCAGTCAACGTGGAGGCATGTATCGTGTTCGTCGTGTCATCAAATGTCAGACTTGACGTCGCAGCACCGCCAAGGCCGCCGCTTCCGCCACTATATCCGCCACCGCCGGCGCCGCCCGTCGCGGTCTGGTAGAGCCTCAGATAGCCGCCCGTGGTCGATCCGCCGACTGCATTGGTCAGCGTGCTGCTGCCGCCGGCCCCTCCCGTGGCGCCGCTGTAGCCGCGCCCACCAGCACCACCGTTTTGAATGACGACCGAATCGGCCGAGTGACCCGATGCCGTTGCGCTCGAGTTGCTCGCCAAACCACCCGCGCCACCGCTGTGGCCCGCGCCAAAGCCGCGGCCACCGGTGCCACCGATCGCCTTGACATACGCATAGGCCCGTCCGCCGGTGGCAGACGCCTCCGTCGCTGTTGCGCTCGTGCCGGTGACCGCGCCGCCGGCACCACCATTGCCGGCCGTGCTGCCGGAACTTCCACCAGCGCCGCCTGTGGTATAGGCCAAGGCGTTGGTTGTTTCGGCGAGTGTCGTCGTGCTGGTTGCGGTTGAAGCTGCCGTCGCCGTGCCGCCGGCGCCGCCATTTCCCGTGCCGTAGCCGCTGCCGCCGGTCCCGCCGACTGCCCGCGCCGCGAAGCTATTCGTCGAGCCGATGTTATGCGAGCCGGTCAGGACAAGCGTTGCCGTTGCCGCGCCGCCCGAGACACCATTGCCGCTGCCGGACTGGACATTGCCGCCGGCCCCGCCATAGGCGTGGCTCGTGCCGTCGAGCGTCAGCGCCGGCGTCGCATTTGTGTTGTCGTTGAATGTCAGGCTCGAGGTCGCGCTACCGCCCAGGCCGGGCGTGCCGCCCCTGCTGTAGCCACCCGCGCCTCCGCTCGCGGACTGGGACAATCCCAGCGTACCCGCCGATGAGGCCGAACCGCTGACCGCATTCGTCAGGGTAACGCTCTGTCCCGCGCCACCGTTCGCGCTGTTGTAACCGCGGCCGCCGGCGCCGCCTGTTTCACTGGCAAGGGCATAAGCCGAGTGACCGGATGCCGTCGCGGTCGTATTGTTTGCAGCGCCGCCCGCGCCACCGGACTTGCCGGCACCGCTGCCGCCCGATCCGCTTCCTCCCGTGGAGTACGCGTTGGCGCGCGCAGCCTCGGTCGTCGACGACGTCGTCGCGGTCGCCGTAGCGCTCGCCGTGGATCCTGCGACACCGTTGTTCACAGCCGCACCGGTTAGATTGCCACCGGCGCCACCGCTGGCGCGCGCCGTCGCGGTCACGACATGCGCGCCTGTGAGATTGATCGACGAGGTTGCCGTACCACCGGCCGCCGAACTTGCCCCAGCGCCTCCGCCGTTTCCGGCTCCGCCGCCCACGGACGTGCTGGTGCCCGTCAGTGTCGCCGCCGCCGTGGCGTTCGTCGTGTCGTTGAAGGTGAGAGTCGAGCTTGCCGCGCCACCGGCGCCGGCCGCACCGGTTTGAGCGTAACCGCCAGCACCGCCGTTTGCGGTCTGGTGAAGCGTCAGATAACCACCTGTAGTTGAACCGCCGGCTGCATTGGTCAGCGTGCTGTTGGCGCCGGCTCCCGCCGTGGCGCCGCCGTAGCCGCGCCCACCATTACCGCCGGTTTGAATGACGACCGACACGGCCGAGTGACCCGTTGCCGTTGCGCTCGAGCTGCTCGGCACGCCACCGGCACCGCCGCTGTGGCCGGCGCCAAAGCCGCGGCCGCCGGCGCCACCGATCGCCCTGACATACGCATAGGCCCGTCCGCCGGTGGCAGACGCCTCCGTCGCTGTTGCGCTCGTGCCCATGACTGCGCCGCCGGCGCCACCATTGCCAGCCGTGCTCCCGGAACTTCCACCAGTGCCGCCTGTGGTATAGGCCAAGGCGTTGGTGGTTTCGGCGAGTGTCGTCGTGCTGGTTGCTGTCGAAGCTGCCGTCGCCGTGCCGCCGGCGCCGCCATTTCCCGTGCCGTAGCCAGTGCCGCCGGTTCCGCCAATGGCCCTCGCCGCAAAGCTGCTGGTGGAGCCGATGTTGTGCGAGCCGGTCAAGACAAGCGTTGCCGTTGCCGCGCCGCCCGAGACACCATTGCCGTTGCTGGACTGGACATTGCCGCCGGCCCCGCCATAGGCGTGGCTCGTGCCGTCGAGGGTAGCCGCTGGCGTCGCATTGGTGTTGTCGTTGAACGTCAGGCTCGAGGTCGCGCTGCCGCCAAGGCCGGGCGTGCCGCCCCTGCTGTAGCCGCCGGCCCCGCCGCTCGCCGTCTGCGACAATCCCAGCGTACCTGTCGATGAGGCCGAGCCGCTGACCGCATTCGTCAGCGTAATGTTCCGTCCTGCGCCGCCGTTCGCGCCGCCATAGCCGCGGCCGCCGCCGCCGCCGGTCTCGCTGACAAGGGCGTAGGCCGAGTGACCCGATGCCGTCGCAGTCGTATTATTTGCAACGCCGCCTGCGCCACCGGAGTTACCGGCGCCGTCTCCGCCTGATCCGCTTCCTCCTGTAGAGTACGCGTTGGCGTGCGCGGACTCGGTCGACGACGACGTTGTTGCGGAAGCGGTGGCACTCGCCGAGCTCCCTGCGACCCCGTTGCCCACAGCCGCACCGTTGATATTGCCGCCCGCGCCGCCAGTGGCGCGTGCTGTCGCGGTCACAACATGTGCGCCTGTCAGGTTGATGGACGACGTTGCCGCACCACCGGCCTGCGAGCTGGCTCCAGCGCCTCCGCCGGTTCCGGCTGCACCGCCATAGGCCCTGCTGTAGCCAGTCAGCGTCGACGCGGCCGTGACATTCGCCGTGTCGTTGAAGGTCAGGCTCGAGCTTGCCGCACCACCGGCACCGGCCGCACCGGATTGAGCATAACCGCCGGCGCCGCCCGCTGCGCTCTGGCGAAGCGTCAGATAACCACCTGAGGTTGAACCAGTGACCGCATTGGTCAGCGTGCTGTTGGCACCGGCTGCCGCCGTAGCGCCGCCATAGCCGCGGCCACCGGTACCGCCGGTTTGATTGGCGGTTGCCACGGCCGAGTGACCAGATGCCGTTGCAACTGTATTGCCAACGGCACCGCCGGCTCCCCCGGTATGCCCTGCTCCGCGTCCGCTTCCACCCGTGCCGCCAAGTTCGTCAGCGCGAGCGTAGGCCCGTCCCCCGATCGCGGACGCTGCCGTTGCCGTTGCGCTGGCCCCAAGAGCTGCACCGCCCGCCCCGCCATTTCCGCCGGAACTACTGACCGTGCCGCCACTGCCTCCGGTCGAATTGGCACGCGCTTCAATATTGTCGCTGCCATGCGTCGTGCTGTTCACGACTGACGTAGTTGTCGCCGCGCCGCCCGCGCCGCCATTGCTCGTCCCATAACCACGGCCGCCGGTGCCGCCGGTGGCGTTGGCGCGACCATAAAGGCGGTGCGCGGCGGTCGCATTCAGGTTAGACGTCGCAGCTCCGCCAGTCGCGCCGCCGCCGGCACCGTTGCCGCCGGCGCCGCCGTTTGCCGTGCTATAAGTTTCGAGATACGAGGCCGGCGTCGCGCTCGCACTGTTGTCAAACGTCAGGCTCGACGTCCCGCTGCCGGCCGCTCCCCCGATTCCGGACGAACTGTAACCACCGGCTCCGCCGGTGGCCGTCTGGACCAATCTCAATGTGCCTCCGGCGGCGGAGCCGCTGACCGCATTGGTCAGGGAGATGCTTTGTCCCGCGCCACCGCCAGCGCCGCTGTAACCTTGGCCGCCAGCGCCGCCGGCCTCCGTGGCCGTCGCATTAGCAGAGAATCCGGAGGCAGTTGCCGTGGTGCTGCTGGCGATCCCGCCTGAACCGCCCGTATTGCCCGCTCCCCGCGCGTTGCCACCCGCTCCGCCCGTGGAACTGGCGGCCGCGGTAGCCGTCTGGGTCAGGGACGTCGTTGTCGCGGACGCCGTTGCACTCGCGCCAGCACCGGCAAGCCCATTGCCTGTCGCTGCTCCGACCAGGTCGCCGGCATTCCCGCCCGAGGCGGCCGCGTACGCATTGACAGTATTTGCGCCGGTCAGGTTGATCGACGCACTACCCGTGCCTCCCGCTCCCGCGATGGCGCCGGCGACTGCGCGATTTCCACCATCGCCGCCGTTGGCGGTGGTCCTGCCCGTCAAAGTGGCTGCGTGGGTGGCACTTGCCGTGTCATCGAAGGTCAGATTCGAAGTCGCCGCGCCACCGGCACCGCCGATACCGCCAGCGCTGTACCCGCCCTGGCCGCCTGTCGCGGTCTGGTAGAGCCGCAGAAAGCCACCATTGGCAACACCGCTGGCGGCATTGGTCAAGGAACTGCTGGCGCCTGCTCCACCTGCCGCACCCGAGTAACCGGCGCCGCCGTTTCCGCCCGTTTGTTGAATCGTGACGTAGGCCGCGTGACCCGAAGCAGTTGCGGTCGTGCCGCCGACCGCGCCGCCAGCGCCACCGGAGCTGCCAGCACCGGTGCCGCGACCGCCTGTGCCACCTGATTCTCCTGCAATGGCGTAGGCTCGACCGCCCGTCGCGCTGCTTTCCGTCGCGGTTGCGCTCGCACCGATCGCAGAACCACCCGCGCCTCCGTTTCCGGAACTGCCAAAAGCGCCGCCTCCGGTCCCACCAGTACCATGGGCTCGGACCGTAACGCTCTCACTCCCCGCCGTCGTGCTGCTGCCGACGGCGCTTGCGCTTGCCGTCCCACCAGCGCCGCCATTTGCGGTCCCGTATCCGCGGCCACCATTGCCTCCATACGCGTAGGCGCGCGCTTGACCGATGGCGTGAGCTCCCGTCAAATTGATCGTCGCCGTGCCGCTTCCGCCGGGCGCCCCGTTGCCGGCCTGTCCATTCCCGCCCGCGCCGCCATGCGCAGTGCTCTGCCCGTCAAATGTTGCGGCTGGCGTCGCGTTCAGCGCATCATTGAACGTCAGGTTCGACGTCGCATTGCCTGCCAGTCCGCCCGTCCCGGCAGAACTCGCGCCGCCCGCACCGCCGGTTGCGCTTTGCCTCAGGCCCAGATAGCTGCCGCCGCTCGAGCCGCTAACCGCATTCGTCAGCGTGACGTTCTGTCCCGTTCCTCCGCCCGCGCCGTTCAGACCGGCGCCACCAGCGCCACCGACCTCTGTGGCGCTCGCGAGCGCGGAGTGACCGGAGGCTGTCGCAGTCGTGCTGCTCGCGACTCCGCCAGCGCCGCCAACATTGCCGGCTCCCGCCGCACCGCCGCCCTTGCCGCCGGTTGCGGTGGCGTAGGCGCGCGCGTACTCGGTGGTTGACGTTGTGGTTGCTGCAGCGGTCGCACTCGCCGCGCCGCCTGCAACGCCGTTACCAACCGCTGTGCCGTAAAGATTCCCGCTGTCACCGCCGGATGCGGTCGTAGTGGCGCGAACGGTATGAGCGCCCGTCAGATTGATCGATGAATTCGCGACGCCTCCGGCTCCGCCCGTGCCACCGAGCCCATTTGCGGATCCACCGTTGCCGCCGTTTGCGGTGCTGGCCCCCGCCAGCGTGGACGCCTTCGTAGCGTTGGAATCGGCGAAGGTGAGGCTCGACGTCGCCGTGCCTGCAGCACCGCCCGCGCCTCCTGCACTGTATCCACCATTTCCGCCGCTCGCGGTCTGGTTGAGCGCAAGATAACCGCCGGTCGTGGTCCCGCTCACCGCGTTCGTCAGCGAGCTGTTGGCGCCAGCGCCACCTGCCGCACCACTATAACCGCGACCGCCATTGCCGCCGGTCTGACCAACCGTAGCGTAAGCCGAATGCCCCGATGCGGTTGCCGTCGTCCCGCTCGCAACGCCGCCTGCGCCGCCTGAGAAGCCGGTGCCTACCCCCGCCCCGCCCGTGCCGCCCGAGGAATAGGCCGACGCATGCGCTGCCCCACCCGCGTTCGCGTTCGTGGACGACGCTGATGCCGTCGCGGTTCCTCCGGTGCCACCGTTGGCGCCTTGGCCGTTTGGCGAACCAGTACCTGGCGTGCCCGCCGCACCGCCGGCACCGCCCGTTGCTCGAGCAGTGCTCGTGATCGAGCTGCCCGAGTTGACGACTGTTGAAGCCGTGGACGTCGCGTTTCCACCGTTCCCGCCTGCGCCGGCATTGCCGCCAACGGCTCCGCTGCCGCCATTTCCGCCTCTGCCTCCGACGCCGCCAGTCGCCTCTGCGGAATTCGAGGTGTCGATCGTGCCGTTGTTGGTCGTCGTCTGGTTGCCCCCGGGGCCGCCTACCGTACCATTCGATCCCGAGCCCACACCGTTCGTGCCTGGTGTGCCGGCTGTACCCGTCAAATTGATATCGGACATGGCTGAACTCCCAAGATTCAGGAATGGCTCAGTTCAAAACACGACAGCAGATTGAAGGCGTCTGAGCTAAGAGATCGCCTTAACCGTACGACGGAAGATGATGAGATGACTGAGAGAAGGTCGGCTTCAGGAGCAGAAGCTTAAGGAGCAAGAAGTATCCCACGCTCGTCTCCCCGCAAAAAAAGGACTACGTGTCGGAAATCAAATAGCCGGCGGCAAAAAAAATAAAAGGTCGCCGCCCCGTCACGGTCCGGCAATTCAGAAGCAACTTTAAAAATTAAAACACGCCAAACATCAACCTGGCAAGATCATAATTCAACTCGAATCCAAAATTTCATATTTGCCCGCTGCGGAGCTGCCGCGCACGAAGGAAACAAAACGTTCTTGCATAGACACGATAATCGCAACTAGACTTCGTTTTGATTATTAAGTCTCCCATTTTTGCCCGACGCGGGTTTGAAGATTGGGAGAGTCGCACTTTATTGAAATAAGATTGCGCCCGGATAGAGCGCCGTCGATTTTTTGCGCAACGCCCATTTGATTGGATTCGGTTATGACGATCGCACCGAATTTCGACGCAGATGCCGGCATGATGGCTCTGGTCGTATTGCTTAGACTTCACGGCGTCAGCGCCGACCCCGATCAACTGAGCCATCGCTTTGCCCACCGCGCGCTTGGTACGCCGGAAATCCTCCTGGGCGCCAAGGAACTCGGGCTACGAGCGCGTTGCTACAAAACGAAATGGGAGAAGCTCTCAGTCACGCCGCTTCCCGGCATCGCGGTTCTCAGGGATGGCAAGTTTCTGATCCTTGCCAAGCTCGTAGGCGACAAGGCGCTGGTACAATCGCCGCAGTCGTCGCGTCCAACGCTGATGAGCAGAACCGAATTCGAAGCTGTCTGGGACGGGCACATCATCCTGATGACACGACGGGCGGGTCTCTCCGATCTGTCGCGCAGGTTCGGGATATCCTGGTTCCTCGCTGCACTGAACAAGTATCGACACATATTTGCGCGAGTCCTCGTTGCTTCGTTCTTCCTCCAACTTTTCGCGCTTGTTTCACCACTTTTCTTTCAGATTGTCATCGACAAGGTGCTGGTGCACCGCAGCTTGGGGACACTCGACGTCCTCGTCATCGGTCTGGTCACCATCTCGCTGTTCGAAACGATTCTCGGCATCTTGAGAACCTATGTCTTCGCGCATACGACCAATCGCATCGACGTCGAATTGGGCGCACGACTTTTCCGGCATCTACTCGCGCTGCCGATCTCCTATTTTCAGACACGACGCGTAGGAGACACCGTCGCACGCGTTCGCGAACTCGAGAATATCCGCAATTTTCTCACCAGCTCGGCGCTCACGCTGGTCATCGACCTGTTTTTCACCCTCGTTTTCCTCGCCGTCATGCTCATCTATTCCCCCATGCTTACTTTCATGGTCATGGGGTCCTTCCCGCTCTACATCGTGATATCTGCGTTTGCGGCGCCGCTGTTTCGCAGCAGGCTCAATGAAAAATTCCAACGCGGCGCGGAAAATCAGGCGTTCCTGGTCGAAAGCGTCAATGGCGTTGAAACGCTCAAGTCCATGGCTGTCGAGCCCGAGATGCAGCGCAGATGGGAAGAGCAGCTGGCTGCATATGTCTCCGCTAGTTTTCGTGTGCTGAGCCTTGGCAATACGGCCAGCCAACTCGTTCAGTTCATCAACAAGCTGGTGACCGCCGCCATCCTTTATTTTGGGGCCAAGCTTGTCATCGATGGCACCCTGACGATCGGTGAACTCGTCGCTTTCAACATCATGTCCGGCCGGGTCGGCGCGCCAGTTCTTCGGCTTGCCCAGATTTGGCAGGATTTTCACCAAGCGAGACTTTCGGTCGCGAGGCTGGGCGACATTCTCAATACGACCCCGGAACGGACCTACAGTTCAGGTCAGACGGCGCTCCCTCCCATCCGCGGCGAGATCGCGCTGGAGCACGTGACGTTTCGGTACAGGGTCGACGGACCGGAGATATTGCACGACGTCAATTTATCGGTGGCGGCGGGCCAGGTGGTCGGCATCGTCGGTTCATCAGGCTCGGGAAAGAGCACGCTGGCGAAACTGGTCCAACGATTGTACGTGCCGGAGAGTGGAAGAATTCTTGTCGACGGGATCGACCTTAGCGTCGTCGACCCCTCCTGGTTGCGGCGCCAGATTGGCGTCGTGCTGCAGGAAAATGTTCTCTTTAACTGCTCGGTGCGCGACAACATCGCGCTCGCCGATCGCGCGATGCCGATCGAAAGAATCATCGCAGCCGCGCAGATCGCCGGCGCTCACGAGTTTATCCTCGAACTTCCAAATGGCTACGACACGATCATCGGAGAACGCGGAAGCACGTTGTCCGGCGGTCAGCGGCAACGGATAGCCATCGCTCGCGCCCTGGTCATGACACCACGAATCCTGATCTTTGATGAAGCGACCAGCTCTCTGGACTATGAAAGTGAGCGCGTCATCCAGCAAAACATGCCGCTGATCGCACGCGGGCGGACGGTTTTCATCATCGCTCACCGGCTGTCGACGGTGCGGCGATGCGACCGCATCATAGCGATCGATCGTGGTCGGATCGTCGAGGATGGCACTCACGACGAACTCGTCAATTCCGGCGGCCGCTACGCTTCCCTTCATCGTATTCAGGCGGGCCTCCATGAAGTTCGCTGACGCAAACGGGCGCCCCGTCGCCGCACCGAGAACGCGCGGCAGGATCGAACGAGCATTCCTGCCCGCAGCTCTCGAGATCATCGAGTCTCCTCCACCTCCGCTTGCGGGTGCGATCGGTGGTACCATCATCGTGCTGTTCTGTCTGGCCCTTGCTTGGGCTTCCTTCGCCGCCGTCGATATCGTGGCGTCCGCCCCTGGCAGAGTCATACCCAGCGGCAGAACGAAGGTCGTACAACCGTTCGAGACCGGCGTCGTCAGAGCAATCCACGTTCGGGACGGGCAAACCGTCAAGGCGGGGGAGCTTCTGATCGAGCTGGATCCCACGATCAACGCGGCGGAGCGAGACCACCTGCAGGGCGACCTGTTCGCTGCAACGCTTGACGTTGCTCGCCTGTCGGCCTTGCTGACTGACGATCCGCTCGGGAGCTTCAGACCGCCACTCAATGTGAGCGGGCCTCTTGTCGCGTCGCAACGTCAGCTGCTCAGCCAGCAAGCGGAAGAGCACCGGGCCAAACTCGCTTCACTTGACAGCCAGAAGGCTCAAAAGCAGGCGGAATTGAAGACGCTGCTCGAGACCGTTGCGAAACTCGAGGCAACGCTTCCGATTCTGCAGCAGCGCGTGGAAATCAAGAGCACGTTGTACGCTCGGGAGGTGGGCTCCAAGGCGAACTATCTTGAAATCTTGCAGGTGCTCACCGAGACGCAACACGAACTCCTGGTTCAGAAGAGCCGCTCGCACGAGGCGGAGGCTGCGGTGACCTCAATCACCGAGGCGAGAGCCCAGACGGCGGCCGAATTCAAGCGGACCATTTCGGCGGATCTGGTGGAAGCTCAACGCAAGGCGACCGGTCTCGGCGAGGACCTGATCAAGGCGACCCAAAGGACACAGCTTCAGCAGCTCACCTCACCGGTCGATGGGACAGTCCAGCAGCTGTCCGTTCATACGCTCGGCGGCGTTGTCACGCCCGCCCAAGCCTTGCTCGTCGTCGTGCCAGCCGAAAGCCGCCTCGAGATTGAAGCTCTGGTCTCGAACAGGGATATCGGATTCATCCAGATCGGGCAGGAAGCCGAGATCAAGGTCGACACGTTCAACTTCACCCGGTACGGGCTGATGCACGGGCGTGTCCAGAGCGTTTCGCAAGATACCATCACCCAGGACAAACCGGCTGACCGATCAGGTGACGCGACCTTCGGCGCGGCTGCCACGACCAGCGAGCCGAAAGGGAAGGAATTTCTCTACCAGGCGCGCATCTCCCTCGATCAGAGCCAGATGCAGATCGACGATCGAACCGTGAATCTTTCACCCGGGATGGCAGTCACGGTCGAAATCAAGACGGGCAAGCGTTCGGTGCTGAGCTACCTTCTTTCGCCTCTGCTGCGCTACAAGCAGGAAAGCCTGCGGGAGCGCTAGCGATTTAAATACTAACCGGTCGGCTGCACGCCAGCCTCAAACAGGCTTGTCACAACGCCAACATCGAAGTAATCTACAGTAAATTTGATTTAAATATAATAATTGGGAGCGCAACGTGTGGTTTAAATCGTTTGTCGTTGCCGCAGGTCTCGCGGTCGTCGCAATGGGCTCCACTGAAGCTTCTGCGTCCCAATTTCTGGCGAATGGAAGCTTCGAGACCGGAGATTTCACAGGATGGAATCTTACCGGCGATCAGGGGCTGGTCTTCGTGGTCGACGGGAGCGCAGTTCCGTACGTCGGCGGCGGCGTCACTCAAGGCGCTCAACAGGGATCGTTCTACGTTTATGAGGGTCCGGTGGGATCCGAGGCAATTCTGTCCCAGACGTTCGCTGATACGATTGGTGCGACCCTCACTATCTCGGGATGGGTGACGGGTGACGGCTCTCAGCCGAGTGACGTGCGCTTTCTGTTCAACGGAATCGAATTAGGTGCCGTGAATCCCGTGCCGGATCAGCAATGGACGCAATATGTCTTTACAGCGATTGCGACTGGAAATGACACGTTCTCGGTTGCATTCCAAAACGACAATTCGTTTAATGGATTGGATAACTTTTCGGTCTCGAATATATCGGCTGTACCTGAGCCTGGTACGTGGGCGCTGATGCTGCTCGGCTTCGCAGGGCTGGGCGCTCTGCGGTACTACCGAAACCGAACTTCAGTCGTTTAGCCAACCCGACGAATCTGGGACATGATTCGAAAGAGCGCGAAGCGCGCTTTTTCGAAAATATCATGCTCAAGCAACAAACTGAAGCGCGATACGATTCCTCCCAATCTCACCGCACACTAGAAGTATCCCTCCCGTTTCTTCTTCTCCATCGAGCTGGCGTCGTCCTTGTCGATCAGACGTCCCTGTCGTTCGGATACGGCCGCGCTTCCAGTCTCTTCGATGACTTCGTCGATCGTTTTTGCATTCGAGCGAACTGCAGCGGTGAGCGGATAGCAGCCCAGCGTGCGGAATCGAACCCATTCCATCTGGGGCTGCTCCCCGGCGAGCAATGGCAGACGATCGTCGTCGACCATGATCAGTCGCCCGTCGCGCTCCACGACGGGGCGCAGTGCAGAGAAATAGAGTGAAACGATCGGAATGTTCTCTGCGCGGATGTATTCCCAGACGTCGAGTTCGGTCCAGTTCGACAGCGGGAAGACGCGCATCGATTCACCTGGGTTCAGACGCGCGTTGAACAGGCGCCACAGCTCGGGGCGCTGATTTCGGGGGTCCCACAGATGACCCGACGAGCGATGAGAGAAGATGCGTTCCTTCGCCCTGCTTTTCTCTTCATCGCGGCGCGCGCCGCCCAGGGCGGCATCGAAGCCATGCTCATCGAGAGCCTGCCGCAGCGCCTCCGTCTTCATCACCTGGGTATGAACCGACGATCCGGACGAGACCGGCGAAATGTTTCGCTTCAGACCGTCCTGATTGACGTAAACGACGAGATCGAGCCCCATATCTCGGGCGGTCCGGTCGCGGAACTCGATCATCTCCCTGAATTTCCATCCCGTATCGATGTGGAGCAATCGAAACGGCAGTTTCGCGGGCGCAAACGCCTTCACCGCCAAACTCAGCAACACGCTCGAGTCCTTGCCGATCGAATAGAGCATCACCGGATTGCGGAACTCGGCGACAGTTTCCCTGATGATGAAAATGGCTTCGGCTTCGAGATCGCGAAGACGGCTATTCATGGCCAAGACCGGGTTCTCCGGACAAATCGAAAATGCCGCGCCTGGCGAGCTCCGCGACCAAACGATCGACAGCACCGTCGACCGTAAGTTCGCCGGTCCTGATCGTCACCTCGGCGTGTTCCGGTCGCTCATATACCTGACTGATCCCCGTGAAATTCTTGATCTCCCCGTCGATGGCGCGTCGGTAGAGTCCCTTTGGATCGCGTTCGATGCAGGTTTCGAGCGGAGTATCGACGAAGACCTCGATGAATTCGTCACGCCGCAGCAGTTCCCGCACCATCCGCCGATCGGCGGCGAAGGGCGAAATGAAGGAGCAAAGGACGACGAGCCCGGCATCGAGCATGAGCTTCGAAACCTCGCCTGCTCTTCGAATGTTTTCAATCCGATCGGTTTCCGTAAATCCGAGATCCTTGTTGATGCCGCCGCGCAGGCAATCGCCATCGAGAAGGATCGTGTGCACCCCCATGGCGTTCAATCTTGCTTCGGTGGCGTTGGCGATGGTGGATTTTCCTGCACCGGACAGGCCGGTCAACCAGAGCAGCGCGGGCCGGTGCCCCTTCAGATGCGCGCGAGCATCCTTCGTGACGAACAGCGTAGGCGGCCGTATGGTCGTCGAGCGCGTCAACGGATGGAGTACGATCCCTGCAGCGACCGTCATATTGGTGGCGCGGTCGATGACGATGAGACCACCCATTGCAGCATTCTCGGCATAGCTATCGAAAACGAGGGGAGCCGCCGTAATCAGGTTGCAAACGCCGATCTCGTTTGTGCGCAATTCCTTCGCTGCTTCATGCGCCATGGTCTGAACATCGACACGATACTTGATCGCGGTGATCGAAACGCCAACTGTACGTGTTCCCTGCTTCAGCAAGTACGAACGGCCCGGGCGGAGCGTCTCGTCACCGAGCCAAACGATCTGGGCGACAAATTGCGAGCCAACGTGAGGCTGATCGGACGGAGACGCCGCGACGTCACCTCGAGCCACGTCGACGTGATCCGAAAGCGTGAGGGTCACTGCTTCGCGCGCCTCTGCTCGACCAACGGCTCTTCCTGCCGAGCTGATTTCCTTGATGGAAGTAACGCGTCCTGAAGGAAGCAGAACAATCTTGTCGCCGATCGCAATTTGTCCGGAGGCAATGGTTCCGGCAACCCCGCGCCCCCCTCCATCGGATCTTACGATGAGCTGGACGGGCATCCGGAAACCGGTCCTTGCCTTCTCAGGGACTTCGCTCCCAGCAAGAAGCTGCAGCAGGGTCGGCCCCTTATACCACGTCATTCGCGAACTGCGCGTCGATACATTATCTCCCAGCAAGGCGGACACCGGAATCATCTCGAAATCTGAAAAACGCAATAGCTCCGCAAGCTTCCGAAACTCTGTAGAGATATTCTGAAACACCCTCTCATCGAAATTGACGAGATCAATCTTGTTTACCGCCAAAACGACATGCCGTATTCCCATGATCGAGACGATATGCGCGTGGCGGAATGTCTGAGAAGTCAAGCCGTTCCGAGCATCTACGAGCAAAATGGCCAGATCAGAGTTAGAGGCCCCGGTGATCATATTGCGCACGTATTGCTCGTGCCCCGGAGTGTCGGCGACGATAAAGTGTCGATCTGCAGCCTTAAAGTACCGGTAGGCGACGTCGATGGTTATGCCTTGCTCTCGCTCCGGCTCGAGCCCGTCCAGGAGCAATGAGTAGTCGATTGCCTCTTCGGCTCGGTTCGTAAGCCCCGCCAGCTCGTCCTCCGGTATCTGCCCCTGTTCGTAGAGAAGTCGGCCAATCAGCGTAGACTTTCCGTCGTCAACAGAGCCGCAGGTCAGGATTGTGAGAACACGTTGGTCCGCCAGAAATTTGCTCATTCACTTGGTCAAAAACTTGTTGATGTGCATTGCGAAAAACAGCGCAGCTCCTTGTTTACAGCTTCAGTCGAAACGTTGACCTTCTGCGAGAAAAGCTTATGCGCGAGCCGAGACGCTCGCAAGTCCGGATGGCGCCTGGCCGAGTGGACCTTAGGGTGTGGGCTTGTACCGAAACCTAGGTATCGATAGTCGTCTCGATTAGTTCCCGGGTCGCACTGAGCCTTACTCATTTTGGGTGAGGCGTCAAAAGGTTGCTATCCGGCAAGAGCAGTTCGACGTGCTCAACCGCCTGGGTCACGCGGCGGCTGGATCATCAGCATCCCCGGCGCGGCAGAGGTCACGATGGAGTGTTTGCCCGGTTCGACGCTATGGAGCGAGTTGTCGCGATGGTTATGTGGTTAAGGAGATCGGCGAAGGCGAGCGCATCATTGACGCCATTGATCCTCGCGCTCGGCATCGGCCGTGAAGCTCCTGCGTCCGCCTCATCACAGTTTGGGGTCGAATATGCCGGCATAGTGCCGTCCATCAGTTGGATCGCCACCGGACCCGAGCACAATGGAGGATCATATGTCGATGAACTGCGAACTGGACCTGACCTCACTCGGAAACGTCAGTGGGGGTATGCGCAACTTGGCCAATTCACCCGCTTACCACGGCATCATGATCAGCAAAGACCCTGGCACTGTGGGACAGGGCGATACCATCGACGGCATCCCGTGGGGCGGCGGCGAGGGCTCTTGGGGGACCTTCAATGGTAACCTGCCAGGCGCTGGCAATTGGGGAAACTAAGACCTTCGGCTGCACGGCCGAAACCGCGAATCTGCTAGCCCCCGCCCGCGACAGAATCCGGGGAGGCTGGACAGTTGCACCCGATGCAGTGCGGCATAAATCCCGCACGGCCTCGGCTATTTTCCTGGTTCAGCCCGCGCGAGTGCCCGAGCCGCTTGCAGCGCCACATCACGCGTCAGCACCTCTGGCGGCAGATCGGCTCGGCAGGTCGTCGTCGTCCTAGTAGAAGTATCGGCTCGGCCTGCCATCGGCAGCCCAAATGCGCTGCACCTGCCGCAGCTCAAGGGCAACCCAATCGTTGCGTCGCTGGAGCAGTTTCCCCAATGTTCGAGAAGCTGCCGCCTCTCATGTATCGCGTCATCTGGCGGTGGGCTTAGCAGCATAGGTCGATCTACTCGACTTCGATCACTATCTGCTGTTTTGGCCGCAAAGCGCGAACGTACTAGCCCTGTCGCTGAACGACCGATTTGATCTCATCGCTCACCTTCAGAATTCTTCTTCTGCTCTTGCGCCACCTTTTGCCAGAGTAAGCTGCCGGTATCGGCGAGCCTACTTTCAAGACGAGCAAGTCGCTCGCGCCGTTGCCATAAACATCAAACACGTCCCGCCCCCGCGACCTAATTATCGAACCAAGAAGGGAAAGCGCTTTGGCCGTGCCAATTAACCAGCTCGGCACCTAGCATTTATCCGTGTAGGTTGTAACTACGCGAGAACGTATGCTGCTTGTGAATTGCGGGGAAAATGCCCGTGTGGTGGCACGATCTACTAAGGTTTCTGTTTGAATGTTGTCCCGCATGCCACGCCAACGCACGAACTCTGCTCTTGATCAATATGAGCTGGCGGTCGATGAGATCGTTGCCGCTTGTGACGGCGATTTGCGCGATGCGCTCCGAGCGCTGATGCTGTTGAATGAGCAGTTGGAGCAGCGACTGGTACTGATGAGAGAGGCTCATCCTCCTCATCAGCGGCTGCACTAGGGGCAGCTGCGAAAGCCGCGCATAACATCCTAGCGCGTTATCGAGCACCAGCGCGTGCATGTCGCGCGACGTTGCAGCACGTGCTCGGTCGGAATATCAATCACGCGTGGCCGAAAGTAGACCCGCAACGTCACCGTGACCGTCCACAACCAGAATGACCTTCAAAGTAGATGTAGCCGATCTGATGACCGTTGTCGCGGTCGCTGTATTCGTGGGACTGATCAAGCGAAGCGTGAGCATGGCAGCTTACGTTAATTCCGCCCGGAGCTTGGCGGCGGGTCCGCCGTCAACATAGTCTCTCGCCGCTGGCCATGGCTGCTGCTCTAGAGGCAGGTCAATTGCAAGTGGCCGGCGGGCCGCCGGTTATTGTGCGGAAGCCAGCGGTCTCACTTCCTCCGGTGCAGGCCGGGCCGACGTCAGATGAAACCAACGCCCTTTCGTCGATACCCTCTGGTTTGATCAGGACGTAGGGGAGTGTCGTTTTTCCGGTTCAAATATTAGGCGCGGAAAGCTGGCGTGGTTCGCGCGTCCACTATCGCAGCGTCGATGGCGCGGAATTGCCCTTGGCGTGAGGGTCTTCCTCTTTCCTCTGTCGCACTTCCCACCCGTGTCACGAGGAGTAAGCTGCTCTCACATGAGAGGCAGCGATGCAGCTTGAGACCAAACTCGGTTGTGAATGGCATAAATTTCACGAGCACTCTTGGCTCGCAGCACGCAAGGCACCCCGCTTCGCCGATCATTGCTGCCCCCGCTGAAATGACTTCGATCACCAATTTGACAAATGAATCCGACTCGCGGGCCTATTGCAAACATTGGGCTACAGTAGTTCGGCCCTTCGCTGGCTGAGGTGAAGAGCTGGGCTCGCGCCTTCGACGATCCGATCAAGATGGATGACGGCAGGACGTTGCACACCTTGCGTGACCCTGGCATCGCGCTGCCGCCGAAGCGCGCGCTAATCACCGCCCGAAGCGTCCCGGCCGGTTCACATGCGTCATCTGCTCGAACGCCTTCGCCAGCTCCTCAGGTCCGTGCCTCTGCTTGAAGCTGTCCCACGCGCTCTGAAACTTGGCCTCGGCTTCCTTGAGCGACATCGCGTCACCGAACGGCGGTGCCTGGATTGCTACCACCGGAGTCCAGAGCCAGAGTGCTGGCGACCGGTCGCGAGCGAACCAGATGCGGCCGATCATGTGGCCGTCGTCAAATACGATGTAATCGTCGGCGTCCAGTGCACGGAGGCGGAGCATGGCGGTTTCCTAATGGCGCCGACATCAAGCGACATTCGCGATGACCGGTCCATTGGGACTTTTCACAGTGCAGCGTGGTGGCCGCGAGCAGATAGGTAACGCTTGGTTAACAAACCTCAACTAAAGAACAATATGTCCGGCTTCGCACACCCGGACGTCTTTTTCTGGAAGCTATGGCCCCGGTGCCGATCCTCAACTGCGTAATCCGATGCAAGCCGGCCACTGATTCCGACGCAATCCGGCCACCGATTCCGACGGAAGTCGGCCACCCATTC
>NZ_LBJX01000001.1:323862-466698 GCF_028128895.1 Bradyrhizobium sp. CCBAU 11434 | reverse complement strand
GCCAAGCTCGCCGGCGGCGTCCACCGTCTCGACGGCCAGCTCATGGTCGTCCTCGACGTCGACCGCGTGCTCGAGCTCGCGCCCGAGATGATGGCGGCCTGATACGCCGGCGCACCTGCCGACGTACCTGTAATTGGAAGTGCCCCGCAAAGGGGATAGGAAGCAGAGGTTCACATGCGAACTTGTCTCGTCGTTGATGATTCCAGCGTCATCCGCAAGGTTGCGCGCCGGATCCTGGAAGGCCTCGACTTCCAGATTCTCGAAGCCGAAGACGGTGAGAAGGCCCTCGAGGCCTGCAAGCGCGGACTGCCCGATGCCGTGCTGCTCGACTGGAACATGCCCGTCATGGACGGCTACGAGTTCCTCGGTCATCTGCGCCGCATGCCCGGCGGCGACCAGCCCAAGGTGGTGTTCTGCACCACCGAGAACGACGTCGCGCACATCGCGCGCGCGCTGCATGCCGGTGCCAACGAATACATCATGAAGCCGTTCGACAAGGACATCGTGACGGCGAAGTTCCAGGAAGTCGGCCTGATCTGAGCGAACACCCGGAGGCTGGACGGGCCCTTCGGCGTTTGTTGTCAACTGAACCGTTTCAGTCTGAGTTGGTGAGTAATGAGTGTGGCGTTCGCAGGTAATTCGACCATGAGCCCGTCGCGTGAAGCCGGGCCGCTGCGGGTGATGATCGTCGACGACTCCGTCGTCATACGCGGTCTGATCTCGCGCTGGATCGGAGCCGAGCACGACATGGAGGTCGCGGCGTCGCTGCGCACCGGGCTCGAGGCGGTCAACCAGCTCGAACGCATCAACCCTGACGTTGCCGTGCTCGATATCGAAATGCCCGAGCTCGACGGCATCTCGGCGTTGCCGCAACTGCTTGCGAAGAAGCGCGATCTCGTCATCATCATGGCTTCGACGCTGACCCGTCGCAATGCGGAGATCAGCTTCAAGGCGCTGTCGCTCGGCGCGGCCGACTACATTCCCAAACCGGAATCGACGCGCGAGACATCGGCCGCCGATATCTTCCATCACGATCTGATCCAGAAGATCCGTCACCTCGGTGCGCGGCTGCGCCGCAAGCCGGCGGTTTCGAGCCCGCCGCTCGCGCCCGCGAGCCCTGCTGCACCGCTCGCGCGTGCGCCGGTTGTTGCGCGGCCTGCCGCGCCCGCGCCGGCTGCGCATGCCCCGTCGTCGGGTTTGCTCTCCACGCGTCCGTTCTCGACCCAGGCGCCGAAGGTGCTGCTGATCGGCTCCTCGACCGGTGGTCCGCAGGCGCTGATGGCGCTGGTCACCGAGCTGGGCCCGGTGATTGATCGCTTCCCGGTGCTGATCACCCAGCACATGCCGCCGACGTTCACCACCATTCTCGCCGAGCATCTGGCGCGTTCGAGCCGCAAGCCGGCCGCCGAGGCTGTCGATGGCGAGCCGGTCAAGCCGGGTCGCATCTATCTCGCTCCGGGCGGCAAGCACATGCGCGTCGTGCGCAGCGGCGCTGAGGCCGCGATCGCGCTCGACGATGGTCCCGCCGTCAATTTCTGCAAGCCTGCGGTCGATCCGCTCTTCACCTCTGCCATTGACGTCTGGCACGGCAACATCCTCTCCGTGATCCTGACCGGCATGGGCTCGGACGGTATGCGCGGCGGCAAGGACATCGTCGCAGCCGGCGGCAGCGTGATCGCGCAGGACGAAGCCTCGAGCGTGGTCTGGGGCATGCCGGGTGCGGCCGCCAATGCCGGCATCTGCGCGGCGATCCTGCCGCTCAACCAGATCGGCGCCAAGGTCAACCGCCTGTTCGCGGGAGACCGCACGTGACGCCCGCCGACTACGACTATCTGCGCAAGTTCCTGAAAGAGCGCTCCGGTCTCGATCTCTCGTCCGACAAGCAATATCTGGTCGAGAGCCGCCTGTTGCCGCTGGCCCGCAAGGCCAGCCTTCCTGGAATCCCCGATCTCGTTCTGAAGATCAGGAATGGTGATGGCCGCCTTGCGACCGATGTGGTCGAGGCCATGACCACCAACGAGACCTTCTTTTTCCGCGACAAGATCCCGTTCGATCATTTGCGCGACAGCATCGTGCCCGGCCTGATCCAGGCCCGCGCCGCGCGCAAGTCGCTGCGGATCTGGTCGGCGGCCTCATCGACGGGGCAGGAGCCCTATTCGATCGCGATGTGCCTGAAGGAGATGGGTGCGACGCTCGCAGGCTGGCGCATCGAGATTGTCGCGACCGACCTCTCGCAGGAAGTGCTGGAGAAGTGCAAGGCCGGCGTCTACAGCCAGTTCGAGGTGCAGCGCGGGTTGCCGATTCAGCTGCTGATGAAATACTTCACGCAAGCGAGCGACGTCTGGCAGCTCAACGCCGACGTCCGTGCGATGGTGCAGTTCCGCCAGCTCAATCTGTTGCAGGACTTCTCCCATCTCGGCACGTTCGACGTGATCTTCTGCCGCAACGTGCTGATCTATTTCGATCAGGACACCAAGGCCATGATTTTCGAGCGCATGGCGAAGGGGCTGGAAGCCGACGGCACACTGCTGTTGGGCGCTGCGGAATCCGTCGTCGGCATCACCGATGCGTTCCGCCCCGCCTCCGACCGCCGCGGGCTCTATCAGCTCAATCCGGCGCGCTCCGGCCGGGCGATGGGTGGCTTGATGCCGCAGCCACTGAAGGTCGCCGCGGCGCGGTGAACTTCTCCTCGTCATTCCGGGCTCGCGACTTTGTCGCGCCTCCGGAATGACAGGGTCTCACAAAATCGCATGCGGCAGGAACCGCGAGCTGTTGCCCGTGATCGGGCTCTCGTCCTCGCGGATCGAAAGCCCGCAGGGCTCATGGTTCACCAGCCAGCTTCCGATCACCGGATAGACGCCGGAAAAATTCGGCAGCGGCGATAGCGCCTGGCGGACAAAGCCTTCGGCGCCGTAGGGACCTGTGTGTTCGTCGAGCGACGTCCCGCCCGACACCAGCGTGACATTGGCGCCTTCGCGCGACAGCAGCGGCTTGCGGACATAGGAGCTGCCGAGCTCGGCGGCACGCGGATCATCCTCGAAGAACGCCGGCAGCAGATTGGGGTGGTTCGGAAACATCTCCCACAACAGCGGCAGGATGCCCTTGTTGGAGAGCACGGCCTTCCATGGCGGCTCGATCCAGCGCGTCGGTGCGCCCTTGAGCTTGGCGCCGAAAGCGTCGTGGAACATCCACTCCCAGGGATAGAGCTTGAAGACCAGCTCCATGTTGCGGTTATCGAGGTCGACGAAGCCGCCGCCCTCATCGCGCCATCCGATATCTTCAATGTCGAGCAGCGTCGTGGAGAGGCCGGCCTGGCGTGCGGTGTCTTCGAGATAAGCGAGCGTGCCGGCGTCTTCCTCGTTGCCGGTGGTGCCGGTGAGGTGCAGATGCTCGCCTCCGGCAATCTCCTTCCACGCTGCGATCAGCCGCTCGTGGATCGAGTTGAACTGATCGGCGCGCGCGGGGATGATACGCCGCTCGATCGCCTGCTCGAGCCAGGTCCATTGAAACACCGCGGCTTCGAAGATCGAGGTCGGCGTATCAGCGTTGTACTCGAGCAGCTTTGCGGGCGTCTCGCCATCAAACTTGAGATCGAGCCGGCCGTAGAGGCTGCGGTCGTCGCGTTCCCAGCTCTCGGCGATGAGGTCCCAAAACGCTTCCGGAATCTTGAGTCGCCGCAAGTGCTGCTCGTCGCCGATCACGCGGCCGGCAAGCTCGAGGCACATCGCATCGATCTCGCCCGTCGGCGTCTCGATGTCGCGCTCGATCTCGTCGAGCGTGAAGGCGTAATAGGCGTGCTCATCCCAATAGCGTTCGCCGTCGATGGTGTGGAAGCCGAAGCCGCATTGTTCGGCGGTCTGTTGCCAGTCGTCGCGCTCGGGACAGCTGATGCGCTGCATGATTGCTAGCCGCCGCCATGTCCATGGCCGTGGCCGCCGTGACCATGGCCGTGAAAATGATGCAGCGTGCCGCCGAACCCGCCATAGACCGGACGGCAATAAGGCCTCCCATCGATGCCGGGTACGGCCTCGAGACCCGGGCCGCACACCGGCTCGCGGCGCACGAATCCGAGCGAGACTGCGCCGACTGTTGCACTTCCCATCATTGTGAGGACGACCCGTCGCGAACGTTTCATGATTTTGCGGCCCAGCCTCCGATTCCCGGTGTCGTCGGAGTTTCCGTCACATGCCCGCGTGGAGACAAGCGAAAGCCGCACGTCTCACGGCATCGTGCGGCATTGTCAGGTCCACGGAGACGAATGTCAGTACGTTCGTCCGGGCTGGAGCGTCGGCGTGGGCGCGCGGGGCGTCACCTTGAGCCCCAGCGGAGGACGGGCAAGACTCGTCGGACCGATGCTCGACGGCTTGACGGTCGGTACGTTCCTCTTGTGGATCTCGGCATGACCGTATGAGCCGACTCCTCCGCCGCCGGATGATCCTCCGGCGTCCTGGCAACTGCATGATTTATTGTACCATTGCCCGGTCTTTGCGTCATACCACGCGCCGTTTTCTTGAGACGTCGCGTAGGTGGTGCACTGCCAAAGCTGGCCTCCCGGGCAGTGTCCCTTCGCTGCGTGAGCTGCAGTGGGGATGGCCACAGCAGCACACATGAGAACTGTACGGATCGCGGCGGCGAACGTTGCTTTTTTCCCACGTTTCATGCGCTGGCCCTCGTGAACTCAAACAAGAATGCCTGCACCGGCCGGCCGCGCGTTGATGCGTGTCAACGGCGAGGGGGCTTGTTCGGTTCTGGTTCGGCATTGTCGGGATACCGTTGAAGGTTTGATCGTGGGGGTCCTCGCGTTCTCGGCTCAATTTGAAAAGGAGGCATTTGTTGATCCCGCTCAATCCCGCGCCGGTGCGATCGGTTTCAAATGGATGTGGTCGTTTGAATGGGATTCTCGCCGATGCAGATGCGTGTGCCCCACCCGATTCCGTCGGAGCAAGGTCATCGCGGAGATCGCAGGAGGTGGCTGCGCGCGGTGGTGTTCGCCGCATTGTCGTTCGGCTCGCTTGGCTGCGGTGAGGCTACGGCGCAGTCTGCCGGCATCGTTGCCAATGGCAACGCGATTGTCACGGGATTCTCGGGCGCGATCCCGCCGGTTATGATCCCGCCTGGTACTGATCCCGTCGATAAGATGTTCATCGACCTCAACGGGCCTTCAGCGCGCGTGCTCGATCTGCAGTCGCCGGGTGCGCCTCCGCAGGCGCAACTGCTGACGGCGCCCAAACCCTTCACGGTCACCGCCGCTCAAACCGGCCAGCTGTTTGGTGTCGCGCTCGACAACGCAACGCCGCCGAACGTGTTCGTCGCTGCAACGTCGGCTTACGGCTTGCCGATCGTCGTTCCAACGGGAGCCGCCCAGTTCGCTCGCGCCAAGCAGGGTGCACCCAATGCCGCCTTTATGCCGGGCCTGTTTGGACCCGCGCAATTCGGCAGCGGTCCCGGCTCGATCTGGCGGATCGATGGCACCACCGGCGAGGCCCGCCTGTTCGCCAACGTTGCGCTAGACGGCGCCGCCAATCCCGGTCCGGCGCTGGGCGGGCTTGCCTTCGATGCCGCGTCCAACACGCTATTCGTGGCCGACCGTGCCACGGGCATGATCCACGCATTCGACTCCACGGGAACGGAGCGCGCCCGCTATGACCATGGTGTGCAAGGGCGTAGCGCGGCCGGCTTGCCGCCGGTGCCTTACGATCCTTCGGGACATCTCGATATCTCGAGCCCGAAGTTTCGTACTGGCGATCCCGCGACCTGGGGCTATGCCAATCCACAGCGCCTGATCTTCGGTCTCGCTGTGCGCAACGGGCGTCTGTACTACGCCGTGGCCAGGGATCTTCAGGTCTGGTCGGTTTCGATAGCGCCAAAATTTGGCGCCGAACCGCGGCTCGAACTCAGCGTTGCGCCGGGGGCTGGTCCGAGTGAAATCGCCAAGATCGCGTTCGACGATCAAGGGCGCATGCTGCTCGCCGAGCGCGCGGCGCCGAGCGGCGCCTACGACTTCAACGCTCTGACGGTTGACGCCACCGGCCGCGTTCTGCGTTATTTGCCGGCGCCGCCCGACACCGCGGGGCCGCAATGGCAGCCGCAGGCGGACGAATACGCGGTCGGCTTCGCGCGGCAGATGCGCAACGGTAATGGCGGCGTCGCCGTCGGCTTCGGTTACGACGACCAGGGCCGCATCGATCGCGCTGCCTGCGGCCAGTTCTTGTGGTCCACCGGCGAGCAGTTGCGCAACTCGAGCGACCCGGCGGTCGCCTCCCAGCTCGCGGCCGGTGGTCCGGTCGAAGTCAACGGCCTCCAAGGCAACGACATCCTGGCCGTGCGGCCTGCCAATGTGCCGCCGTGGCAGAGCTATTTCGCCGACTATGATGATCAGTTCCAGGACTCGATCGCGCGCGGCCATCTTGGCGACGTCGCGATTGCACGCGTCTGTGGGCAGATCGGATTCAATCTGCCGGGCTGGTATCGGCCGCGCGTCGAAATCTTCCCGGGATTTTTCTGGCTGCGCGTGCACGGCAAGAAGCCGCCGCTGCTCGACTGCCCGCCGGGCTCCGGCAACCAGTGCGCCTGCCCGCCCGGCACGTCGCAACAGCCGGGCTTCCAGTGCTGCCCCTTCGCAACCTACCCGGGGCCGAACGGGACGTGCACGTCGCCGTGTCCGGATGGATCGACCGATCCCGCCAAGTTGGAGCTTTGCCTGCAAGGTTTCGATGCCGGCAAGTTCGATCCCAACGATTGGTCGACCTTGGTCTGTCTCGACGGCTCGAAGCCCGTGCACGATGCCAACGGTTATCATTGCCCGGTGTTCAAGTCGCCGGTCTGTCCTGTGGGCTTCGAGCCCGACCCGTCGGCCAAGTTCTTCGGTTGCAAGCCGACAGCTCAGGAAATGAATTGCGAGACAAAGATTGATCAGTTCAATCAGATCGGGCTCGACGGCAATTGCCATCAGCTCTGCCCGTCCGGTTCATGGGCGTTCGTGGCCAACCAGTGCTGCCCGGATGGTACGCTGCCCGGGCCCGATGGCAAATGCGGCAAGCCGCATCAGCCGACGTGCCCGCCGGCACAACTGACGTCGAAAGGCATCTGCTGCGCGCCCGGCTCGACACCGCAGCCCGATGGCACCTGCAGGGCAAAGGAGCCATGTCCGCCTCAGCAATTGACCGTGAGCGGCCAGTGCTGCCCAGCGGGCTCTGCGCCGCAGCCGGACGGCACTTGCCAACCGCCGCTCAAGCAGGGATGCGCGGCCGAGCAACTGACGCCTGACGGTACTTGCTGTCCGGCCGGGACGAAGCCGCAGCCCGACAATAGCTGCAAGCCGCCAGTCAGCTGTCCGTCAGGCACGACTGTCGATCCGGTGACCGGCCAATGCTGCCCGCCCGCCACCGCGGTCGCCGGCACGAAAGCGGCCTGCACGTGTCCGACCGGACAGATGCTGATCAACGGAAAATGCACGTCGGATGCAGGGCCGACGGGATGCTTCGCCGGCTATGTGAAGTTGCCGAACGGCTCGTGCTGCCTCGCCTCGCAGGCGACAGCCGGCGGGCAGTGCTGTCCGGCCGGCCAGAAGCCCGATGCCGACAAACGCAATTGCGTGCCCGCGGGCGGCGCGACATTCGCGCCCGGCAAGTCTTTCGTTCCGGCGCCGGTTGTCGTGCCGTCCGGCAAGAGGGGCAAGGCGGTCAAGCCGTCGCGGGTGCGTCCGCCCGGCGTTGCGGTGCCGCCGCCGCCCCCGCCGAAGTTCGTCGTGCCGCCCAAGCGCTTCACGCCGCGACCGATCGTGCGGCCGACACCGCTCCCGCGCGTTCGCGGGCAGATTGAACGGTAAAGGAGAAAGCTCGTCATGCGTGGAACGTTCATCGCAGCAATTGCGGTCGCCAGCTTTTCCTGCGCGGCCACTTGGAATGCGTCCAGCGCTGCAAGCTCGGTCGCGGCGGCAGGCCATTCGGTCCAGGCCGGTGCGGAGCAGACCGTGACGACCCATGCAAATACCAAGAAGAAAACCAGGCGGACAACGGTCGAGCGCCAGCCCATCAATTGGCTCAATCCGCAGCCCGAGCCGCCGCGGCCGGCCGGCAACAAGCCGATCCAGGGCGGCAACTGGCTGAACCCGCAGCCGGAGCCGCCGCGGCCGGATACCGCGAAGAAACTGCATTAGAGGCGCGCGCCGCGATAGCAACGTCGCGAGGAGCTGCGCGATGATGTGCCGAATCGAAAAGAGCGCGACGGCGTTGCCATCGCGCTCTTTTCGTTTGCGTCCGCTCAGTCGTTGGGCCCGGGCGCCTTGTTCGGCTTGGCGGTCGGGACGTTGTGCTTGTGAATCTCGGCCTTGCCGCCGCCGCCGCCGCCGGAGGTCGAACTGCCCGGCATGTTCTGGTGCGGCCTCTCACAATGGCACTGCGGCGGACGATTCAGTGGCGTCGGCTCGCAAACCGTCACCAGACCGGAGGGGCAGGGTCCCGCTTCGGCGGCAACCCGCAGCGATGCCAGCACGATCAGGCCCAACGCCGATGTCATCAAAATACGCATCGTTGCACCTCGATGTTCAGTCGTTGGGACCGGACGACTTGTTCGGCTTTGCCGTCGGAACGTTATGCTTGTGAATCTCGGCCTTGCCCTGGTTGCCCCAGGGCGCGTTGCCGCCCTGCGTCTGCTGAGGCTCGCAATGGCACAGCGGCGGCCGACCGGGCGGGGACTGCTGGCAAACCCGGACCCAGCCGGCTGGGCAGGGCCGGGCTTCCGCGGCAACGGACAGCGATGCCAGCGCGAGCAGGCCAAGGGCCGATGTCATCATGATACGCATGATTGCACCTCCACGTTCAATCATTGGGGCCGGGCGCCTTGTTCGCCTTCGCGCTCGGCACGTTCTTCTTGTGAACGTCGCCGCCACCGCCGCCACCACCGCCCCAAGTGGTGCCCGGCGGATAGTCGCATTTGCACGGCATCGGACGGTTCGGCGGTCGGTCCGGCGGTTGCGGCATGCACGTCAAAACCATGCCGGGCGGACAGGGACCGGCTTGAGCAGCGGCTGATAGTGACGACAGCGCGAGGAGCGCCAGCGCGGAACTCATCAATGGACGCATCGTTTCACCTCTCGATTGGCTGGGGCATTGTCGGTCCACGCTCAGTCGTTGGGACCGGGCGACTTGCCTGGCTTCACCGTCGGCACGTTCTTCTTGTGAATCTCGGCCCTGCCGCCCCAGGTCGGGCTGCCCGGCGGACCTTCACAGCGACACCACGCCGGCGGGCCGCCGGGGGGACGGGTTTTCGACGACGGTGGACAGACCTGAACGGTGCCGGGCGGACAGGATTCCGCTTTCACGCCGGCCGTCAACGACACCAGGGTGAGGAGGGCGATCACCGACGTCATCATCGTACGCATCGTTTCACCCCGATCCTTGTCGCCCTGCGGGCGCGTGATCATCAAGGACAGGATACCGAGCGCGCGGTGGTCACGATTTGACGTGTCTCAATCTCGTGCGCGGCTTTAACCGCGGCCCGAGAATCCGAAGGCGTGCGCGAACGAGCCGAAGCCGCCGCGCGTGACGCCGCCGGAGCCTCCATCGGACGAGCTGCCCGATGAAGAATGACTTGAGGAGTCGCTGCTGTAGAAGCTCGACCGCGACGACCAGTGCGAGCTGCTGCCGCCGGATGAGCTGCTGCTGCAGTTGGTGCTCGTCTGCGCTGGCGTCGTTGTCCCGGCGACGGACGCCCCGGAGACTGTCGCTTCGGGAGGCGTGGGATCGCAGTTCCGACGCGGCGTCAGCGTGAAGGCGGTGGTACCGACCGCGATGGTCCCCATCACCAGCAGAGCGACATGGCCCGAGCGCTTCACCGGCTCCCGCGGCGGTAGCGGCAGATCCGCCGGCAGGCGTGGCCGGCGCTTGCCGAACTCCTGGCTTGGAGGTTTGTTGGCCATGTCACTTCGCTACCATGTCAGTAGATCATGCAAGCGGCATTCAAAAGGCCCGCGGCAAGCGAGGACAGCCCGAGCCAGATGGCGGGCGCGAGCTCACCCGCAGCGATCCGTCCCGACAGGTTAGGTACCGGGACCTTGACGATGTAGAACACGGCGACCTGCACGATCAGCGCGATGAAAGCCCAGACCATGCAGTCCAGCACATTGGCCGAATGGGCGATCGCGCTGAACAGCGGCGCCACGAAGCCGAGCAGGCTGAGGCCGAGCGCAATCGCAGCGGCAGGGTCGTTGTCCCGGATCAGCTGGAACTCGTTGTGTGGCGTGATCCGCGTGTAGACGAACAGATATGCCACTATCGCGATCAGCCCGGTGCAGAAATAGACCAGGAAGGCGGGCAGGCCGGCGAGCGATTGCAGGATCATGAGGGGAGGTCCGACGGTTGCGGCGCGAATTCTGGCACGATCGCTTAGTCGCTGCAGCAGGCGGGCAGGTTCGATCCCCAGAAAGAACCGGCTCCGCGTGCGTCCGGGGCACCGCACAAAAATTCGGGCCGCATGAGACATGCTTCACAAATGCGTCTCGAGGTTGTGTGTGATAGTCTGAGGCATTGTTTGGCGGCCGCCCGTCATTTTTTGATCGGCCGCGCTCATTCGAGGGATGCTTCGTTCAGATCAAGATCTTGTTGAGTGAGGCTCAAAATGCCCGTTGCCGAATACGAAGATTTCGAACTCGAGATCGGCTCCGATCTGCCCGTGGGTGGCGGCCCTCAGCAATATTACGGTCGGGTCGTCAGGTCGCCGGCCGGCGAGGCCCCGAAGACCCAGGTGAAGTTCTGGTTCTCCGCGCCGGGCGAGCTGGCCAAGCTGCGCGGTGAGCTGGAAAACGCCGTTCTCGAGATCGACGACAAGAAAACCCAGGGCCCGACCACGCGCGGCGAGCAGGTGCTGCGCGATTTCGGCCGCGGCGTGTTTCGCAGCGTCTTCACCGACGTGCCGTCGATCCAGCGAATCTACGAGCGCAGCAAGGGCGCGGCGCAGGATCTGAGGATCAAGCTGCGCATCGAGGCCGCCGACCTCGCCGGACTGCCGTGGGAGTATCTCTACGATGAAGACGACATGCCCGGCTTTGTCAGCCTGACGCGCCCCATCGTGCGCTATCTCGAGACCGCGGGCGGCGTCGGGCGGATGGGCGTCAAGGGACCGCTGCGCATCCTCGGCATGATCGCCGATCCCTCGACCAGCGAATGGCCGAAGCTCAACGTCGTCAAGGAGCGCGACCGCATCAACAAGGGCATCGACGCGCTCCAGCACGCAGGCAAGGTCGATTTCCAGTGGGTCCCGGGCGGGAGCGGCAGAGACCTGATGAAGAAGCTGCTGGAAGGCGAATGGCACATCTTCCACTTCATCGGGCATGGCGGGGTCGAGGAAGCCTTGCCCGGCGCCGGCGCCAGCGGTTTCGTCGTCATGGTCGACGAGGACGGCAAGCCGGTGAAGAAGTTCGCCTCCGACCTTGCGATGATGCTGACGGGAGCACGGCGCAGCATGCGCCTGATCGTGCTCAATTGCTGCGAGAGCGCCAGGATCAACGTCGGCGACCGCTTCGGCAATCCGGCGATCGGCTTGATGAAGACCGGATGGCTGCCCGCCGTCGTGGCGATGCAGTTTCCGATCACCGACAATGCCGCGATCTCGATGTCGGAAGGGTTTTACGCCGCGCTCGCCGGCAACCGTCCGATCGACGATGCGGTGACGCTCGCGCGCAAATTCATCCAGGAGAAGTCCCGGGTCGAGTGGGGAATCCCCGTCCTCTACATGCGCTCGCCCGACGGCCGGATCTTTGACGTCGAAGCGCCGCAGCCGCAGCTGGCCCCGCCCGAGGCGGCGCGTCCCTCAAAGGAGCTGCTGCGGCAGCGCCGCGATGAATTCATGGAGGCGCTCGCCGAGAGTCCAGCCACGATCGAGGCGCTGGAGGAGCTGACGCGGCGCGGACAGGAACTGCACGGCCTCCTGGCAGACGATGCCGAACTCTCGGTTCGGCTCGCAAAAGTCTATTTCGATCTCGGTACGCTCCAGCACAAGCAGAAGCTGATCTCGAAAGCCGCCGCGAGCTTCGCCTACATGCTCAAGCTGGACCCTGCGAAGCCCGAATATTTCGTGCGGAGAGCCAATTTCAACGTGACGGTCGGTCTCTACGAAAATGCGCTCGGCGACATCACCGAAGCGATCAAGCTCAAGCCGAACAACGCGGAGTTCTACTGGATCAAGGGCATCGTCAGCATGACGGCCGCCGGCACCGACGACAAGCGCGGCTATGTCGAGGAGGCGATCAAGGCGTTCGGCACCGCGATCGCAACCAACGAGAATGAGCCGAAATATCTGGTGTCGCGCGCCAATGCCTATGCCCAGATCAAGGACGCGGTGAAGGCCCAGAATGATATGGACAGCGCGATTGCGCTTGCCCCCGACAATATCGATCTCCTGGTCCAGAAGGCCAAGATGGTCGCCCAGGCTGCCTGATTTTCACGTGGGTCGCCGGATGCCGTGTGTCCGGCGCGCCTTTCAACAGCGAACCCTAGCAATAGGAGTTCATCGTGCCGCTCGCTCATGTCGTCGATCCCTTGAACGCGATCCTCGAGTCCTTCGGCGGACCGCTTCTGGTCGTGCTGTTCTACTGGTTCCGCTTCCATACGATGAAGGGCACGCGCTCGTTCACGACGCGGCCGCTGTTCCTGTTCGGCCTCTCCGTCTTCATCACGCCGTTCCTGGTGATCTACGCCATGCTGCCCGACAAACTGTCGCCGCTCGCGTCGGTCTGGCTGCTGATGTTCGTCTGGCTCATTCCGGTGGCGCCGAAGGCGTGGCGCAAATTCTGCCAGGAGCTGGCCGGCATTCCCGTCAGCGCGCTCGCGCTGCGCGAGGCGCTGGCCGCAGCACCGTTCCAGGTCGGTCCGGACGACATGCCGAGCATTCAGCGCAAGCTGTCCAGGGTCGGCTACCAGGTCGATGATTTCCGCGCCACGCAATCGACCGCGATCCAGTCGCGCTTCCTCAAGATTTCCACGCTGATGCTTCATCTGGAGCGCTGGGCCTCCGAACATGAGGCCTTCATGGAGCGTAACTCCGATCTCTATGCGGAGCTGCTCGCGGTCTATGACGCGCTCTGCTTCCGCACCGTCCGCGTGCTCAAGAGCAGCGCCGAGATCTACGGTGCGATCATGGAGGACAGCCATGTCGAGCCTGACGACTGGCAGGCGCTCGACCAACTCTCGACCCGCCACACCGTGGTCAGCCAGCTTCAGCTCGCCGCCCAGACCGCAGCGGGGTGCATGCTGGAAGATTTGCGCAAGGACATGGATTCGCTGCTCAACAATCTCTTGCTGTTCGCCGCGCGCGCATCGCTCGCCGGCGAATGGACGTTTGCCCGGAGCCGGCGCAGGCTTGGCGCAATCGGCTTCACGCTGGAGCCGGCCCCCCCAGGCATCGCGAAGTTCGTCGCGGTCGCGGCGGGCTTCGGTTTCGTCTGGTGCCTGGCTTGGCTGGTCGGGTCCGGCAAGATCGTGCACATGCCCGGCAACCAATCTGTCGCCATGATGCGGACGCTGCTGATGACGCCGCTGTATCTGATCGTGAACTTCTGGCTGGTCTACTATTTCAAGCGGCAATACGCCTTCGCGAACGAGAACATCTTCGGCCGGCTGCCTGTCGGCTTCATCCTGACGGTCGGCCTCTGGGGCGCGCTGATCCTGTTCCCCGTTCAGGCCGCGTTCGACTTCTACCAGTTTCCGCAAAGGCCCTATCTCGACGTCGTCCTGCACGAGCTGCCGGTTCTGATCTTCCCCTGGGGGATCGCCGCGATGGCGGCGCTGCTGGTGCAGGATTCGACCTGGGGCAAGCGGTCGCGCAAGACGCGGCGGATGCGCGATGGACTCGTGTTCGGCGGCGGCATGACGGTAATGCTGTGGGTGCTGCTGGCGATTCACAAGGTCAGCCCGATGCCGGTGATGGATGTCGTCGACAACATCTCCGGCTGGACGTTCGTCTGGTCCTTCGTGCTGCCGACCTTCGCCTTCGGCTTCACCATCGGCTACGCATTGATGGCCTGGCTGCGGGAGGCCGCCTCGCGGGTGCCGATCAAGAGCCCGGTGATGGCAAGTCCTGTGCTCGCCGGCGTCTGATCAAGCCCCCAAAAACAAAACCCCGCCATTTGCGGCGGGGTCCAGGCTGGGAGGAGCAAGCCCCAAAGGGCTTGCGACGTAAGCGGATCAGGCGGGGATGCGCTCTTCGTGCTCGTGCGGCTCGCGCAGCACGTAGCCGCGGCCCCACACGGTCTCGATGAAGTTGCGTCCCTCGGAAGCGTTGGCGAGCTTCTTGCGGAGCTTGCAGATGAAGACGTCGATGATCTTCAGCTCGGGCTCGTCCATGCCGCCATAGAGGTGGTTGAGGAACATTTCCTTGGTCAGGGTGGTACCCTTGCGGAGCGAGAGCAGCTCCAGCATCTGGTACTCCTTGCCGGTCAGGTGCACGCGCTGGCCGCCGACTTCGACCGTCTTGGTGTCGAGGTTGACGACGAGGTCGCCGGTCTGGATGACCGACTGGGCGTGACCCTTGGAGCGGCGCACGATCGCGTGGATGCGGGCAACCAGCTCGTCCTTGTGGAAGGGTTTGGTCATGTAGTCGTCGGCGCCGACGCCGAGACCCTTGACCTTGTCCTCGATGCCGGCGAGGCCGGAGAGGATCAGGATCGGTGTCTTGATCTTGGAGACCCGAAGCTGCTTGAGCACGTCATAGCCGGACATGTCGGGCAGGTTGAGATCGAGAAGGATAATGTCGTAATCGTATAATTTACCGAGATCGACGCCTTCTTCCCCCAAATCGGTCGTGTAGACGTTGAAGCTCTCAGACTTCAGCATCAGCTCGATCGACTGCGCGACGGCGCTGTCATCTTCAATCAGCAAAACGCGCATGCCAGTTCCCCATAGTCGCCGCTCCTGGGCGTCAGGTCGGCCGCATTCGCGGCACTCAACAAAACGCCTTTGAACAACTGATTCGGATCCTGACAACAGATGGTTAACAAATCCTGATTCTGGAACGCAAGTCCCCCCGGTGCAATTTTTGTCGAATCGCCCTAAGGTCTTGCGCGTGAAGCAGCTTTCGTTATCCGGCTCCGTTCAAGTTCCACTTTAAGAGACGGGCCTAACCGACTCCCGCGACTCAGCCTTCTTCTGAAGGGGAGCCACGCTCAGTCACAAAGACAGTGACGCAATGATTAACGATGCGGGTAAACACGAAGTTAAGCGCCGTTCAGAAATGTGGCGAAATTTAAGGGTTTCCCCGTGAGGGCCCGGATATCGAAGGCGAGCAGCTTGATGAAGGCTCTCGTGAAAGCGCGCTCTTGATGAAAGCTGCTCTATGAAAGCTGCTCTATGAAAGCTGCTCTATGAAAGCTGCTCTATGAAAGCTGCTCTATGAAAGCTCTTGCCGAACAGATCGGCGATATCGACGGCATCAATATCTATGGCCGCGTGGTCGGCGTTCGCGGGCTGATGGTCGAGGTGGCCGGCCCGATCCACGCGATGTCCGTCGGCGCGCGCCTGGTGATCGAGACTGGCGCCAACCGTTCCATTCCTTGCGAGGTGATTGGCTTCTCCGGCAGCAATGCGGTGGTGATGCCGTTCGCTGGCCTCGACGGTGTGCGTCGCGGCTGCAAGGCCGTCATCGCCAATGCCGCCAATCTGGTGCGTCCGTCGCCGGCCTGGCTTGGCCGCGTCGTCAATGCGCTGGGCGAGCCGATCGACGGCAAGGGGCCGTTGCCGCAAGGCGCTTCCCCGATGCCGTATCGCAATTCGCCGCCGCCGGCGCATTCGCGCAAGCGCGTAGGCAGCCCGCTCGATCTCGGCGTGCGCGCCATGAACACTTTCCTCACCTGCTGCCGCGGCCAGCGAATGGGCATCTTCGCCGGTTCCGGCGTCGGCAAATCGGTGCTGCTGTCGATGCTCGCGCGCAACGTCGATGCCGCCGTCAGCGTCATCGGGCTGATCGGCGAACGCGGCCGCGAGGTGCAGGAATTCCTGCAGGACGACCTCGGTGAAGAGGGCCTCGCGCGCTCCGTCGTCGTGGTTGCGACCTCCGACGAGCCGGCGCTGATGCGGCGGCAGGCGGCGTATCTGACGCTCGCCGTCGCCGAATATTTTCGCGACGAGGGCCAGGACGTGCTCTGCCTGATGGACTCCGTGACGCGCTTTGCCATGGCGCAGCGCGAGATCGGCCTGTCCGCCGGCGAGCCGCCGACCGCCAAGGGGTATACGCCGACCGTCTTCACCGAACTGCCGAAGCTGCTGGAGCGCGCAGGCCCGGGCCTCGGAGAGGGCGCCATCACCGCGATCTTCACGGTGCTGGTCGACGGCGACGACCACAACGAGCCGATCGCCGACGCCGTCCGCGGCATCCTCGACGGTCACATCGTGATGCAGCGCTCGATCGCCGAGCGCGGCCGCTACCCCGCCATCAACATTCTCAAATCGGTCTCCCGCACCATGCCGAAATCGGCCGATCCGCAGTTCTGGCCGGTCATCCAGAAGGCGCGGGCGGTGATGGCGACCTACGCCGATATGGAAGAGCTGATCCGGCTTGGCGCCTACCGGGCGGGCTCCAGCCCCGAGGTCGACGAGGCGATCCGCCTGCACGAGCCGCTGGAAGCCTTCCTGCGCCAGCGCAAGGACGAAAATGCCTCGCTGGCCGACGGCTACCGCCAGTTGGCGCAAATCCTCGGTAATTTGGAAACGGAACGCTAACTTTGTCCCGTCATCATCCCTTCCCACAGAGTAGCAGAGCCGGTCTTGGCCTCGACGGGGCCAGTGGGGAGACCGGTGTCGTCCCAATGTGTGTATGTCTTGCAGCCAAGGGACTTCTGGGGAGTACGAGTCGATGAAGTCACGTGATACCCTCATCCGCCTGAAGAAGTTTCAGGTCGACGAGAAGCGCCGCCGGGTCGCCCAGATCGAGTCCATGATCGCCGACTTCCAGCGGATGTCGACCGATCTCGATCGTGAGATCCAGACCGAGCAGGACCGCGCCGGGATCAACGACCCCGCGCATTTCGCCTATCCGACCTATGCCAAGGCCGCCATCCAGCGCCGCGAGAACCTGACCCGCTCGGCCGACGAGCTGAAGGGCCAGCTCGAGGAGGCCAAGGCCGCGCTCGGCGAGGCTTTCGAGGAGCTGAAGAAGGTCGAGCTGCTGGACGAGCGTGACCAGGCCCGCGAGCGCGCCGAGGAAAATGCCCGCGAGCAGGCTGATCTCGACAGCATCGGCCTGATGCGCTCCCGGATCGGCGCCGTCGCGTAAGCGGCGGCCCGCGATCAAAACATCCAAGAATTTGCGAGCCCGGACCCGCAAGGTCCGGGTTTTTGCGTGTCCTGTCCACAGCGCGGCGCGCCGCCTCTTGGTGACGGGCTTGGCCGCGCGCTATGGTGGCGGAAATGAATGCTGTGCCAGCGACGGCGGTGTCCACCTCTCCCTTCGGGAGAGGTCGGCGCGGAGCGCCGGGTGAGGGGTTACGGTCTCCCGTTAGCCCTCCGCCCCCTCACCCGATTTGCTGCGCAAATCGACCTCTCCCCGTCGGGGAGAGGTGAAGAGAGGCGACGGGGCCGCGCGTTGGGGGGCTGAATGCTGACGCCAGCAGAGCTGGTCGGGCTGATTGAGGCGGTGTCGAGGCGCGATCAGGCCGCGTTCGAGCGCCTTTACGCTGCCACGCGCGCGAAACTCTATGGCGTCGTGCTCCGTATCTTGCGCCGACAGGATCTCGCAGAGGAGGTCATTCAGGAGACCTACGTCAAGATCTGGAACAGTGCCGGCCAGTTCAATTCGCAGCTGTCCTCGCCGATCACGTGGATGGCGTCGATTGCGCGCAACCGCGCCATCGATATCGTCCGCAAGAAGACCGAAGTCTCGATCGAGGAGGAGCCGCAGGCGATGGAAGTCGCTGCCGACAGTCCCGATCCGCTGGCGCGCCGGGAGATGTCCGAGGAGCTGAAGCGGCTCTTGGAATGTATTGGCCGGCTCGAGCCGGACCGTCAGCGGCTCGTGCTTCTCGCCTATTACAACGGTTGGAGCCGCGAGCAATTGGCGGAGAAATTCGCAGCGCCCGTCAACACGGTGAAGACGTGGCTGCGGCGCAGCATGCTGGATATCCGGGAGTGCCTCGGACTGTGAGGACTTCGATCATGAGGGTGGTGTTGGACTGCAAGTGATGGCCTACAGCGAGGACAATATCGCGCTCGCCGCGGAATATGCGCTCGGCACACTCGATGCCGACGAGCGTGTGCAGGTCGCGACCATGATGGCGGTGGACCAGGAGTTCGCCGCGATCGTGCAGGCCTGGCAATTCCGGCTCGGGGTCCTCAACCAGATGGTCGGCACGATCGAGCCGCGGCCGATCGTGTGGGAGAACATCAAGCGCGAGATCGCACAGACGATATCGACGCAGGATTCGTATCAAGATTCGGAGCGAGACTCGCTCGAGGCCCCGCCAGTGCTGGTGGATGCGCCGTCACCGCCATTGCCGGAGCTTTCGTCATCGGAGCTGTCATCGCCCAAGTCTTCAACTCAAGAATCTTCAACTCAAGAATCTTCAACTCAAGAGCCTTCAACTCAAGAGCTTTCGTCTCCGGAGCAGCCATCGCAGCAAGCTCCTTTGCCGGACGTGCAGCCGCCGGCGCCGCCTCAATCCGACTCCGATGTCATCCCAGACATCGCCCCGCAATTCATTCCGCAGACCCATGCGCCCGACCCGCGCATTGTCCCTCTGACGCAGGTGCCGGTCGCCGACGACACCAAGGTGATCTATCTCGAGAGCCGCGTGAAGCGCTGGCGCACGATCGCCTCCGCCGTGGGCGCGCTCGCGGCCGCGCTGCTGGTGACGCTGTCGCTGCAGATCCTCTCGCCCGATGCGCTGCCTGGCGCGCTGCGGCCCGCGCCGCGCATCCAGACCGTCGAGGTCAAGACACCGCCGGCGCCGTCGTCCTTGCCCGCGCAATATGTCGCGCTGTTGCAGGGCCAGAGCGGCGGCCCCGCCTTCATCCTCACCATTGATGGCGCGACCAAGAACTTCACGGTGCGCAAGGTCGGCGCGACGCCGGAGCCGGGCAAGAGCTTTGAGCTCTGGCTGATCTCCGACAAGCTGCCGCGCCCGCGCTCGCTTGGTGTGATCGGCGCCGGCGACTTCACGGCACGTCCGGTGCTCGCCGGCTACGATGCCGACGTCGTCAATGGCGCGACCTACGCCATCACCGTCGAGCAGCCGGGCGGCTCGCCCAGTGGCCAGCCGACCTCGGCGCCGGTGTTCTCAGGCAAGCTGATCGAGACCGTGCCGCCGTCCCAGCCGCAGGTCCCCGCGAAGAAATAGCCCCCGCCGTCGGAGCCCGGATTGCGCTTCGCTCCATCCGGGCGACGCACGCCCAACCGCCAAACCTGTCGCCAGGGTCCATTCTGGCCGTCGCAATTCGACAAGTCCGGCCAAATCCGCGTTCGGTTTGAACCTCCGTCCATTCCGCGGCGTCAAATGCCCGGAATTTGCAGTCGGCACGGCTGATCAAGGGTGCCGGGAAGGGGCTAGAAATCAGATGGATGCAGCCAAGCCGCCGGGCATTCTTATCCACCAATATGCAGGCCTGCCGCAGGGGCCTGCGTTCGAACAATGGCGCGACCGGGCCCTGGGGGCCTGCGGCCTCGAGATCGGGCCGAGCCATGGCGACAGCATCGATTGCCGGTTGCAGGTCAGCGCGGTCGACAACATCACGCTCGCCATTCCCGAAGGCGCCTCCGCGCAATATTCGCGCACCCAGAGCGGCCTCGCGGACGGCAGCGACGACCTCGTGCTGATCGCCGCTCATGCCGGCCTCGTCAACGTCAGGCAGAACGGCCATACGGTCGACCTTGCGCCGGCGCAGATGGTGCTCGCCGACATGAGCATCACCGGCAGCGTCGGTCATACCGACGAGAACCGTTTCACCACCATCCGCATGCCGCGCCGCGCGCTGCTCGACATCAATCCCCGCGCCGAGGACAAGCTGTCGCAGGCGCTGTCGGACGGCGCCGTCGCCGAGACCATCTTCCGCTATCACGCGCTTGCTGCGCATCAGGCACCGCATCTCGACGCGGTCGGCCAGCGCCTGACCGCCCAGCACATGGTCGATCTCGTCGGCCTCCTGCTCGGCACCGATGCCGAGCACGCCGCGCTCGCGCGCGGCCGCGGCCATGCGGCGGCCCGTCTCGATCTCATGCGCGCCGACGTGATGGCCGCTCTCGGCCGCAACGATCTCTGCCTGTCCGAGGTCGCCACCCGCTCGGGCCTCAGCCCGCGCCAGGCGCAGCGGCTGTTCGAGCAGGCCGGCACCACCTTCACCGAATTCGTGCTGGAGCAGCGCCTGCTGCTGGCGCGCAAACTGCTCGGCGATCCCCGCGCGCGGGCGCGCAAGATCAGCGACATCGCGCATTCCTCGGGCTTCTCCGATCTGTCCTATTTCAACCGCGCCTTCCGCAAGCGCTTTGGCGCGACGCCGTCGGAACTGCGCGAGGCGTGAGCCCCCCGATTTTGTGCAGCGGCGCATCGCGGCTGCATTTGGTCGATCCGTCTGAATGAGCTATATCTGCCCGCGCGGGGCGGACCACCGGATCCCTGGAAGCAGCGAAGTCAACGGACATGGCGCGTATCGTCGTGCTCGGCGCCGGGTTTGCGGGCCTGTGGGCGGCCATCGGCGCCGCGCGCCTGCGCGATGCGATCGGTGATGCCGGCCGCGACATCGAGATCCGCCTCATCGACCGCAACCCCTATCACAATATCCGCGTGCGCAATTACGAGGTCGATCTTAGCGAGGTCGCGCTGCCGCTTGCGCAGCTGCTCGACCCGGTCGGCGTCATGCACGGCACCGGCGAGGTCGAAGCCATCGACCCCGTGCGCCGCGAAATCTCGCTGGTCGCGAGCAGCGGCAAGGAGATGCTGGGTTACGACCGCCTCGTGCTCGCGCTCGGCAGTGAAGTGACGCGGCCTGAGATTCCCGGCCTCGCCGAGCACGCATTCGACGTCGACAGCTATGCCGCGGCGCTTCGCCTCGAGGGGCATGTCACCTCCCTCGGACGCAGCGCGCCGTCGCCGGGACGATCGACCGTCGTGGTTGTGGGCGCCGGCTTTACCGGCATCGAGGTTGCCGCCGAAATGCCGGAGCGCTTGATGCGCGCAGGCATTACCGGCAGCCGCCGCATCATCCTGGTCGATCCCAATCAAGCGGTTGGCGCCACGATCGGCGAGCACGCGCGGCCCGTCATCGAGACCGCCTTATCGTCGCTCGAGGTCGAGACGCGGCTTGGCGTGCGCGTCGCCTCGGTCGAGGCCTCAGGCGTTCGCTTGAGCTCGGGCGAATTCATCCAGGCGCAGACGGTGATCTGGTGCGCCGGTATGCGCGCGAGCCGGCTAACCGAAAACTTTCCCGGCGCGCGCGATCGGCTCGGGCGACTTCTGGTCGACCCCTTCATGCGCGTCGCGGGTCTGCCCGGAATCTTCGCCGCCGGCGACGTCGCCTCCAGCGTGGTCGATGGCCTGCATCCGACCGTGATGTCCTGCCAGTTCGCCCGTCCCATGGGCCGCTTCGCCGGCCACAATGTGGTGGCTGATCTGGCCGGTCAGCCGATGCTGCCGCTGCGGATTGACTGGTACGTCACCGTGCTCGATCTCGGCGATTGGGGCGCGCTCTACACCGAAGGCTGGGATCGCGAGGTGCGGACGACCGGTCAGGCCGCGAAAGCGACCAAGCGGACCATCAATCGCAAGCGTATCTATCCGCCGCTGACAGGCAGCAAGGACGATCTGTTCGCCGCCGCCGCGCCGACGGTGCAGGCGCCGCCGCCGACCTACGGGGCGACGCGGCGTTGAGCTGGGCTGTGCATCCTTCGACCAAGTGAAGCGATCTCCGCTTTGTCCGCGCCGGCCGGCAAGTTCGTGCTGATGCTGCGGATGTACTGGCCGAACGAGAAGTCGCCGTCGATCATCAACACCACATGGACGGTTCCGCCCGCGCGGAGGATCGCAACCAGCTAGACCATGATTCGAAGCGGACACAGCCATGCTCGATATGAACCTCGAGCGCGTTGACGATTGATCTCAATCGCATTGCGCCGGGAGGCACCGAAACGTTGGATAACTCGGCACGATGGATTCGTTCGTTGGTTCAACGCCAAGAATTGGTGCGTGCGGCATTCGAATGCCATGCGGTGTGAAAGCACCAAAATCCTCGTGACCCCCTTTTGATTTGCATCAACGCCGAATTCCAAACCGCGTGGCTGGCTAGCCTTCAACATAGCGCCGCGTGCTAAGCGCACAAGCGTGCAAGGATTTGTTCGATCGCGCCAATCCGACAATTTCAGATTCGACTGACTCGCTCCGGCTGTCAGTCGGGACAGTTTTAGGGGATGGAGAGACAGCGAGCGCGCTGGCATCGGCGCCGCCACTCAGAGGCGCCAGCAAGAATCGAAACAGGCAGTAGGAATTATTCCCAGGAGCAAGTTCATGAGCAGCAAGAGTTTGTCTCTCATTGTCGGTTTGGCAGCGGCGATGATCGCCTCGGGTGCCTCGGCGCAGGCGATCAATCTCACCGGCGTCTACAAATGCATTCAGATGTGCAGGGGAGACCTGCCGGCCTATGTCACCCAGAACGGGACCGAGCTGAACTTGTTGACCGAAGCCGGCGTGCCATCTCGGGCTTGGCCCGATTGGTATTCGCCGGCAAACCGGATTTGGGTTGATGCGTTCAATCTCAGCGCAGTCTACTCACCAGACGGAATGCTGATCCAGTTTGACAACGGGACGATCTGGCAACGGGACTTGCCTCCACCAGCGCCTCTCCCTCGCCGGCGGTAAGTCATTTTTCGTCTGCTAGAGCGTTGGCTCTGGCAATCGAAGGGGAGAGGTCGTCGTCTCCTTTGGACCGGCCGATCTTACGAAATGACGTAGCCGGTCCTTCAGATCGAAAAGCTCGTCCAGCGGCATGTTCAGGAAGCAGTAGAATTCGCCGAGCATCTGCTCGGTTCGCTTGCGCAGCGAAAGCCCTTGAGGCGTCAAGTCGACGAGCACCCGCCGCTCATCGTCGGCCTGCCGGCGCCGCGTCACCAGGCCCTTGGCCTCAAGCCGCTTGAGCATCGGCGAGAGCGAGCCGAGATCCATTTGCAGGGCCGTGGCCAGGTCTCCGACGCCCCGCGCGCCGCGCTCCCAGAGCACCACCAGAACCAGATATTGCGGATAGGTGACGCCGAGTTTTTTGAGAAAAGGCACGAACAGGCGCGTCATGTGATTGCTGGCGGCGTAGAGCGCAAAGCAAAGATGATTGTCGAGCCCGGGCATTTCGACCGGTGCGATGGAGCCCTGACCTGCGCTGGTCCGTGAATCGCGCCGCGTCTTCATCGTTTGTGTCTTCATTCTCGGCCCGTTCGCAAAGGAAATCATTGCGCCGAATCCTACCGTTAGCCCTGAAGCAAGCCAAGTCATATGGGCCGCGATTTGATGCCGAGACATCATATCTTTTATAAGTTGTTTGACTCACATTATATCGTGTGCAAAGTATTTGTGTCTCATTAAAGTGGGATGCCCGGCCCGGAAGCCGGATTTGCAAATGAATCAGGGGAGGGATTGCCATGCCGGACGTGGATCGCCGTGCTTTTGTGGGAACGACCGCTATTGGTTCTGTGGCGGCCGCAATTTTCACCGCCTCGTCTGCGCAAGCCGCGGGCCAGAGCGGCTACTTCGTGATCGCGGAAATCGTGTCCAAGAAGGACAAGGCGGATGAGCTACGCGCACTGCTTGTCCCCTTTGCCGAAACGTCGGCCAAGGAGCCGGGCTGTCTGGTCTACACACTGATGGAAGTCATCGGTGAGCCGGGCCGCTTCCTGACCTTCGAGCGCTGGAAAGACAAGGTCGCTCTCGACGGCCACATGGTGACGCCGGACATCAAGGCGATCGTGCCCAAGCTCGAACCCGTGCTGGCAAAGCCGTTCACCCAGATTTTCCTCGACGCGCGAACGGGCGGATAGCTCGAGGACCTCGCGCGACAGCGCAGCATCATTCGACAGCGGGCCGATCCCCTCCAGGGCGGCCCGAATAGCGCTCATCCGACAATTCAGCATCGTACAGGGAGGAAGGAATGCGTGGTCTCATCTATGGATTGGCTGCGATCGCAACGCTCGCGATCTGTGCTTCGGCGTTCGCCGGCGATCTGACGAGCATTGAACTCGATCCCAGCGGCAAAGCCGTCGCGGTCAAGAAAGAGCCTGGAAAGCTCATGTCGATTCCGGACATTGGCGGCAGACCGAACAAGGGGTTCGATTATGCGGCGCTCTATCAGGTCCCGCCGAACAGAATCGACATCGGCAAAGGCATCAATGTGATGCGCGGACACGTCAACGCCAGAGGCTCGATTGCGCTGCACGAGGGAGCGGACGAGCAGACCTACGTTCTTTACGTCATCAGTGGCACTGGCACGATGTCGTTGAACGACAAGGACGGCAAGGCGTACGGCGAGATCGCCTACAAGCCGGACGACGTTATTCTGTTCCAGCCGCACACTTGGCACGCATGGGTCAACGGCGACGCGCCGTTCGAATTTCTCGGCTTCGACATGCAGGCCAAAAAGTAAGGAGCCGCGGACTTTTCTGCCGCGGAAGGCGCCCGGGCGATCGCCAGCCATCAGCTCGGCGGCAGCGGATTTGGACTGCGGGCTTGGGTCTTTCCCGAGCCGCCGACCTGCGAAGTCTAAGCAAATGAGGGCTCGCGCACAGAGAGATTGGCTATCGGCTGGTCTGTCGGTCGAACAACACGAGGGGAGAATCAAATGTCGAACATCATTCTGCACCACTACGCGCTCTCGCCTTACTCGGAGAAGGTGCGGCTCGCCCTGGGTCTCAAGGATATCGCCTGGAGCTCTGTCGACATTCCGGTATGGACGCCGCGCCCCAAGCTCACGCCGATGACCGGAGGCTATCGAAAAACCCCGATCCTCCAGATCGGAGCAGAATTCTACTGCGACACGCTGCACATCCTTCAAACGATCGAGAAATTGGGCCGGTCCGGCGCGCTTTACCCAAAACGGCAGGAAGCCATGGCAAAAGCTTTCGGTTGGTGGATCGAGAAAAGCTCGTTCTTCAACGCCGTATGCCTGACCATTGGCAACATGCCTGGAATTCCCCAGGAATTGATCGACGAGCGGCGTCCGCTGTTTCGCGTCAACCTCGACCCCGGCGAATTGCGCTCCAAGCGTCCGCTCTACTTGCAGAGGCTTGATGCGCAACTCGCGTGGCTCGCCGAAGTCCTCTCCGACGGTCGCAAGTTCATCCTCGGGGAAGAGCCTTCCGCCGCAGATCTGTCGGCCTATCATCCACTGTGGTTTGCGAGGCAAAACGGCGGCAGCGAGGTCAACGACCTGATCGCTTTCGCAACCGTGATCGATCCCTGGTACAAACGAATCGCCGGCATCGGTCACGGCAAATTCTCGGAGATGACACCCGACCAGGCAATCGAGGCAGCGCGGACCAGCCGGCCGAGCGAGCCCGACCAGTGGTGGCCCGAGGCCCAGAACATCGGGCTCCGGCGCGGCGATTGGGTCAGCGTGACGCCGGACGACTATGGAAACGCTGTCTATGGAAAGTTGCTTGCCTGGACTGCAGACGAGGTCGTCATCCGGCACGAAGACCCCTCGGTGGGAGAAGTGAACCTGCGCTTCCCACGTGTAGGCTTTGACACGGCTCCAGCGGATAGGAAGGCTGCTTAAAGCGTCCAGGTCGCGAGGCTGATCGGGCGCTTGCGCAGAGGACTCCAGACATGAGAAAGCGCCCGTGGGGGGCGGGCGCTTTCTGTAGTCGACTTGGGGTTGGGGTCGTCTACATATCCACGTGGCGACTTTGGGGGGCTGGTAAAGAGCCGCGTGAATTCCTTAAAACTCAAAATCTCCTTAGCGAACGAGCGATGCGTTCGAACTGGTGATCACGACCGGCTTGCCGGCCTTGATGACGCGAGCAGTCTGTGTGAGGCCTTCATCTGACCCAGTGCGCGCCGAGATGCCAAAGCCCGCAACCGCGATGCCGGCAACGAGCGCCACGGCCACCACCTTCAGGTGGGTCGAGCGATCCGCGCTGTAGATCGAGTGGTTCATGGAAGCCTCCTGCCGCCATCTACCCGAAGTAGTCGCCAGCCTGTTCAGGCAGGTTCATGCTTCCGGTGCCCAACAACCTAGTATTGGGGGGATTCGTTCCCAAGGGGCCATCACAAGAGCGTGATAGGACGTGAAAGATCGCGATCAAAAGCAGGTCTTGATCGTTCGATTTTGCAATTATTTCAAAGTGGTAATGCGCTTGTGAGGCGCCTTGTCAGCATTTGCTCGACAAGGCGCCCGGAACTCAAAAACCATTTGCCTGTGGCCAAAAAACACACGGCTTCTTAAGCCAAATCAGATGCTTCCGACCGTTTTCAACCTCGCTCTGGGGTGGATTTCAGCCTGCGACAAGACAGTTGTTTGAGCCCGGAACCGTTCGACCAGGGAGCGGACGAAGGGACGAATTGCCGCAGAGGTCACCAGCACCGGCGCCTCGCCTTCGCGGGCGGCGCGCTCGAAGGCCTCGCGCACGGCGGTCATGAATTCCGACAGCTTCGAGGGCTGCATCGCGAGGCTGCGCTCCTCGCCCTGGCCGATGATGGATTCGGCAAAGGCCTGCTCCCATTTCGCCGACAGTGCGATCAGCGGCAGGTAGCCTGCATAGGAAGTGTTTTGCGCGCAGATCTGCCGCGCAAGGCGGGCGCGGACATGCTCGACCATGGTCGCGGGATTGCGCGAGAAGGCGAGCGAGTCGGCGATGCCCTCGAGGATGGTCGAGAGGTCGCGGATCGAGATGCGCTCGGCGAGCAGCAGCTGGAGCACGCGCTGGATGCCGGAGACGGTGACCTGTCCGGGCACGATGTCCTTGACCAGCTCGCTCTGCTCCTTCGGCAGCTCCTTGAGCAGCTTCTGCACCTCGCCGTAGGACAACAGGTCCGACATGTTAGCCTTGAGCAGCTCGGTGAGATGGGTCGAGAGCACGGTGGCGGCGTCGACGACGGTGTAGCCCTTGAGCGAGGCCTCCTCCTTGAGGCTGGCATCGACCCAGGTCGCGGGCAGGCCGAAGGTCGGCTCGGTGGTGTGGATGCCGGGCACCTGCACCTGGCTGCCGCCGGGATCCATGACCATGAACTGGCTCGGCCAGATCTTGCCGGTGCCGGCGTCGACCTCCTTGATCTTGATGATGTAGGTGTTGGCCTCGAGCTGGACGTTGTCGAGGATGCGCACGGCCGGCATCACGAAGCCCATCTCGATCGCGAGCGAACGGCGCAGCGCCTTGATCTGCTCGGTGAGGCGATCGGTGCCATCGGGGCCGTTGACGAGCGGCAGCAGCGCATAGCCGAGCTCGATCTTGAGGTCGTCGATCTTCAGCGCCGCCGAGATCGGCTCCTCGGCCGCAGCTGCGCCCGGCGCTCCGGGCTGACCTGCCGCTGGCGCGGCCTTGGCAGCGGCTTCGGCCTTGGCCGTCGCACGGTTGCGGTTGCGCGCGGTCCAGGCCAGCACGCCGGCGCCGGCGCCGAGCGCGAGGAAGGGGAGGGTCGGAATGCCCGGCAGCGCCGCCAGCACCAGCATGACCGCCGAGGACATTGCCAGCGCCTGCGGATAGCCGGAGAACTGCTTCATCAGCGCCTTGTCGGCCGCACCGGAGACGCCAGCCTTGGAGACGAGCAGGCCGGCCGCGGTCGAGACGATCAGTGCCGGCACCTGGGTGACGAGGCCGTCACCGACCGTCAGCAGCGTGTAGCTGCGTCCCGCATCGGCAAAGGACAGACCCTGCTGCGCGACGCCGATGATCATGCCGCCGACCACGTTGATGAAGACGATCAAGAGGCCGGCGATGGCATCGCCGCGGACGAATTTCGAGGCACCGTCCATGGCGCCGAAGAAGCCGCTCTCGTCCTCCAGCGCCTTGCGGCGCTCCTTGGCGACCTTCTCGTCGATCAGGCCGGCCGACAGATCGGCGTCGATTGCCATCTGCTTGCCGGGCATGGCGTCGAGGTGGAAGCGCGCGGCGACTTCCGCGATACGGCCCGAACCCTTGGTGATGACGACGAAATTAACGATGATCAGGATGGCGAAGACGATGATGCCGATGACGAAATTGCCGCCCATCACGAAGCTGCCGAAGGCCTCGATGACGTGACCAGCCGCATCCGTGCCCTCGTGCCCGTGCGACAGGATCAGGCGGGTCGAGGCCATGTTGAGCGACAGCCGCAGCATGGTCGAGATCAGGAGGATGGTCGGGAAGGCGGAGAATTCCAGCGGCGCCTGGATGAACAGCGACGTCATCAGGATCAGGATCGACAGCGTGATCGAGATCGCCAGGAACAGGTCCAGCACGATCGCGGGCAGCGGCAGGATCAGCACCACCAGGATGGTGAGGATGCCGAGCGCCAGCGCGATGTCGCCGCGCTTGAGGATGTTGACGATCTCGGAGAGGGTGGGAACGCCGGCCTTCGTGTTGCCTACGCCCTGTCCCGCGGTGACGTCGACCATGGTAGCTGCCTCCCCGCGCGACTGCCGTCCGCGCGCCCCAAACGTCTGCGCGGCGGCCGATGGGCCGCCGGTCCGAAAGTGAGGCACCGCACTGGCGTCCACGGGGGCTCCCGTTCTACGCGGCTGACGACACTCGACTTCACCCGGCAATTCTTGCCGGGTGTATGGTTAGCAAAGGGTTAACGGAGGGGGGCGGGAAGAGGTCGGGCCGGGGTATTTCGGGGGGCATCCGGCCGTCATTCCGGGCGATGCGCAGCATCGAGCCCGGAATCCATCGTGCCGCAGGTGTTGTGGGGAAATGGATTCCGGGCTCGCGCCAAGAGGCGCGCCCCGGAATGACCGTTGAGGGGATGCTCCTATTTCGCCTTCTGCATGCTGGTCACCATGTACCCCGACGGGGCCTCCTCGGCTTCGAAGGTGACCTTGTCGCCGACCTTCACCTGCTTGAGCATGCCTGGATCCTTGACGCGGTACACCATGGTCATGGGCTCATCCATGCCGAGGCTCTTGGCGGGACCGTGCTTGAGCGTGATCTTGCCGGCACCTTCGTCGATTTTCTTGACCTCACCGCTGATGGAGGCGGCTTGCGCCAGCGCGCTGATGGTCAGGCCCAGCGTCAGCGCAAGCGCTGCGGTGGTGATGCGGATGATTGGCTTCATTGATGTCTCCATTGGCTTCATTTCACGGTGACGTGGCCGACCATGCCGTAGTCGCGATGGTCGGGGATCAGGCAGGAAAATTCGAAGGTACCGGCCTTGGTGAACTTCCAGACGATCTCGGCCGTCTTGTTCGGCGCGAGCCGCACCCCGTTCGGATCGTCGTGCTCCATGTGCGGATGCTTCTTCATCACCTCGGCATGGGCGAGATTCTCCTTGGGTGTGGCGAGCAGGAACTCGTGATCCTCCCTGCCGACATTGCGCAACACGAAGCGGATCTGCTCGCCGCGCTTCACGTCGATCTTCGATGGCTCGTAGGACATCTCGCTCAACGCGATCTCGATGGTGCGCGCCGGCTTGTTGGGATCGCCGGGCTCGCCGGCCGAGAAGCCGTGATGGTCGTGCCCCTCGTGCGCGAGGGCGGGTGCGGCCGAGAGCGCGGCCAGCACGAGAGCGAGTTCGATCGTCTTCTTCATTGTAGTCTCCGGTTGGTAGTTCATGGAAACGCTCGGCTACATCTTCATCTTCGGCATCGGCGCCGCCGGTTGCCGTGGAGGCTCCGCCGCGGGCGAGGCGATCTCGTAGGCGACGGTGCCTTGCGGGAATTGATAGGGGCCGGGATCGCGGTAATCGTCGCGCGCGAGGCCCTCGCGGATCTTCATCACCGTGAACATGCCGCCCATCTCGATCGGGCCGAACTGGCCGTTGCCGGTCATCATCGGCAACGTGTTGTCGGGCGCCGGCATCTCCATGTTGCCCATCGCCATGCCGGTCGAACCCATCGCCATGCTGTCGGGCGCGAGCTTGCCGACGGCCTTGGCGAGATCCTTGCGCGACACGCCGATGAGGGTACGCACCTCGTGTCCCATGGCATTCATGGTGTGATGTGACTTGTGGCAGTGGAACGCCCAGTCGCCGGGATTGTCGGCGAGCACGTCGAACACCCTGACAGCGCCGACGGGAACGTCGGTCGTGGTTTCGGGAATCTGCGCGCTCTCCGGAATCCAGCCGCCGTCGGTGCAGGTCACCGCGAAGCTGTGGCCGTGCAGGTGGATCGGATGGTTGGTCATGCTGAGATTGCCGATGCGCACGCGCACCTTGTCGCCGAGCCGGACCGGCAAGGGGTCGATGCCCGGAAACACCCGCGAATTCCAGGTCCACATGTTGAAGTCGGTCATCTCGTTGACCCGCGGCAGATAGGTGCCGGGATCGACGCGGTAGGTGCTCATCACGAAAACGAAGTCGCGGTCGACGGGCCTGAAGTTCGGATCGCGCGGATGCACGACGACCATGCCCATCATGCCCATCGCCATCTGCACCATCTCGTCGGAATGCGGGTGGTACATGAACGTCCCGCTCTTCCTCATCTCGAACTCGTAGACGAAGGTCTTGCCGGGCTGGATGTGCGGCTGGGTCAAGCCGCCGACGCCGTCCATGCCGCTCGGCACAATCATGCCGTGCCAGTGGACGGTGGTGTATTCGGGCAGTTTGTTGGTGACGAAGATGCGGACCTTGTCGCCCTCGACCGCTTCGATGGTCGGGCCCGGCGACTGGCCGTTATAGCCCCACAAATTCACCTTCATCCCCTCTGCGAATTCGCGCACCACGGGCTCGGCGACGAGGTGGAATTCCTTCCAGTCGCCGTTCATGCGAAACGGCAGCGACCAGCCGTTCAGCGTGACCACGGGGCGATAGTCGGGGCCGTTGATCGGGTGCAGCGGCGGCTGCATCACCACCTTATCCATGGTGGGCGCTTCCGGAATCGACGCGGCCTGGACGCGGCCGCTGACGGCTGACGCACTGACGAGCGCGGCGGTGCCCAAAAATCCTCGGCGGGAAAACATGCTGGTCTCCATGTCAGTGACCGCCATCGGCAGGCGCTGCCGCGGCGATATTGGTGGGACTGTCGCCGCCGGACGCAGGCGTGCCGCCGCCATTGACGACGGCCTGCAACTCGGACTGGGCGAGGAAGAAGCTTTGCTTGGCGTCGATTGCGCCGCGCAGCGACGCGAGGCGCTGCCGTGCCTCGGTCAGCAGCGCGAAGATGTCGACCTGCATGCTGGAGAAGCGCAGCTGCATCTCCTCGGTGATGATTTTTCGTAAGGGCAAAATCTCGCGCTGGTAGTGGCTGGCGATGTCGTAAGTCGATCGGTAAGCGCGATAAGCATCGCGCGCCTCCGAGCGAACGTTCACGGCACGCTCGGTCAGGCGGTTGAAAGCGAGATTGTAGGTCTCCGCCGCCTGCCGCACGCGCACCTCGCCGCCGTCGAAGATCGGGATCTGGAACTGGACGTCGAAGCCGCGTTCGCGGAACGGGGCGCCTTCTGGATCCTGGGTCCGGCGGGAGATGCCGGCGAGATCGAGCAGCGTGACGAAGCGCGTCGCCTCGGTCAGGTTCAACGACTTCGCCAGGGCCGTCAGTTCGAGCCGCGCGATCTGCAGGTCGATGCGATGAGCGACCGCATCGGCCTCGATCGAGGGCAGGGCCTGCGGCCGGCCTGGCAACGACGGCAACGCGTTGGGCAGACGGAAGTCGAGGCCGTCGTCCCACAGTCCCATCCGGCGCGCCAGTCTTTCGCGCGCGCTCGTCGCCGCCTGGCGCGCCGTCGCGAGATCGGCGGTGGTTTCGGCGTAGAACACCTGCTCGCGGGCCTGGTCGAGTTTGTTGAGCGAGCCGGTTTCACCGAGCTTGACTGCAAGCTGCGCGGTGGATTCCGCCGTCGCCTTCGCGTCGGTGAGCAGCGCAACCATCTCGTTGCCGGCAACTGTGCGGACATAGGCGCGGCGCACGTCGGCAGCGAGCCGCAACGTCGCCAGTGCCGCACGCAACTGGGCCTGACGGAAGCGGTCGCGCGCGATGTCGGAGCGGAACGGCAGCGTCGCCAGCGCGAGGATGTCGCCGACCACCTGGCGCTCGACCTCGCTCGCCCCGTTCCCGCTGATGCGCGAGATCGAGAACACGGGGTTGGGCGGCAGGCTCTGCTCGACCAGATCGGTTTCGGCCAACGCCAGCTCGTTATACGCGGCTTGCAGACCCTTGTTGTTGAGCAGCGCGATCTGCACCGCGGTCTCGATCGTCAGCGTGCGCGCCAGCAACCGGCGGACGGTTGCATCGACGGCCTCGGCACCTTCGGCCGATCGGACGAAGGCGACGTCCTTCTTGATGGTCTGGCTGGTGAGGTCCGAGACCGTTGTCATGCCGCCGTCCGGCGAGAATGCCATGCAGCCGGCAAGACCTATGGACGAAAGTCCGAACGCGGTGAGCATGAGCAGGCCCCGCGCAAGATGATGTGCCATGGCGCGCCCCTACCGGTCTTGCTTCGGTTGCGGCGCGACGGCGTCGTTGCGGTCCCGCCACGGTGTCGGTGCCGCAGGCCGCAGGCTGGTGTAGGGCGCGATGGTCGAGCGATAGCCGACGCGTGCCGCCTTTGCCGCTGGATCGGCGGGGTCGGCGCTGGTGACTTGTGTCGTTGCCGGCATGCAGCCGGACAGCGCCAACGCGGCGAAGGCCGGCAGCAGCCAATTGAATCGAAAATATCGTCCATCCACCGCAGATGCGGCGGCAGACTTCGCCCCGAAAAGCGCAAGCATGATTCATCCCTGATCTGGAAACCACAGGTTCGCGCGCGCAGACGCGCGCTCGAACCGACGTCGTTGCGTCAGATCAGGCGATGGGGGGACGGTAGTGCTGGGGCGGCGCAGTGCTGTGCAGGCTGGCCACGATCTCGGGCGCGCAGGTCGAGGTCGGCCGGACCGGTGTGGCAACGCTGGGCAGATCGGCTGGCAGCGCGCTGACGCACATCATCGCGCAGCAAGGACCCACGGTTCCCTTGCCGCCATGGTTATGCGGAGCGGGTGCGTCCTTTGCCGCAATTTGGTGATGCGCATGGGTTCCCGCATGTTCGTGCGAGGAATCACCATGTAGATGGCTCGCCATCTGCTGATGCACCGGCACGAGGTCGGCGACGAGCGTATCGTCGAGGCATGGCGCGGGACCGGTGCCCCAGGCGAGGCCTCCCGCCGGCGCGAGCACGCAGAGCAGATAGGCAAGGGCGATGATCCGTCCCACCCTGATCCGCATTGGTCGCGTCAACCGCAACAACATTCCGCCGATATGCTCCTCGCGCGGCAAGGTTGCTCACGCTGATTGCAAACTAGTGGCAAAACGCGCGTTCGCCAAGCTCCTTCTTACCGCAGCGCACCACGCATGCCCAATATATCGCCACGTTGCTTGACCGTGTCGCGATCCACAGGCCATGGTCCGGCCGTGCACGCGCCAAATCATCCAGGACAAAGACCAGACTCATTCGCCCCTGACTCGCGTCAGGCCTGGGTGCGGCTTTTGCTCGCACTGGTGATCGGCTCGATCGGCAGCGTCGGCATGTGGGCTGTGGTCGTGGTGATTCCCGTGGTGCAGGCCGAATTCGCTGCCACACGAGGCGCGGTGTCGCTCGCCTTCACGCTCATGATGTTCGGCTTCGGCCTCGGCGGCGTGATTGCAGGCAAGATCACCGACCGCTTCGGCATCGTGCCGGCGATGGCGATCAGTATCGCCTTCCTTGGCATCGCTAACGTACTGGCCGGGCTGTCGACGCAGCTTTGGCAGTTCGTGGCTGCCTACTTTCTCATTGGTCTCGGTACCTCGGCGACCTTTGCCCCTTTGATGGCGGAGGCCTCGCACTGGTTCGAGCGTTATCGCGGGCTCGCAGTGACCATCGTGGCAAGCGGCAATTATGTCGCGGGCACGATATGGCCGCCAATCGTGAGCTACGGCATGAGTACGGTGGGCTGGCGCACCACTCACATCGGTATTGGCCTCGTCTGTGCGAGCCTGATGGCTATGCTGGTGCTGGTCCTGCGCGCGCAGATGGGCGACGACAAGGTCCGCAATCACGCCAACGCGCCGCCGCCGCGCGTCGATCTCAAGCTCTCGACCAACACGTTGACGGTGCTGCTCTCGATCGCCAGTATCTCCTGCTGCGTCGCCATGGCGATGCCGCAGGTGCATATCGTCGCCTATTGCGGGGATCTCGGTTACGGCGTGGCGCGGGGCGCCGAGATGCTGTCGCTGATGATGGCCTGCGGCATCGTCAGCCGCATTGGCTCGGGCTATCTCGCCGACAAGATCGGGGGCATCCGTACGCTGCTGCTCGGCTCGCTGGCGCAAGGCTTTGCGCTCGTGTTCTATCTATTCTTTGACAGCCTCACCTCGCTCTATCTGATCTCCGCGATGTTCGGCCTGTTCCAGGGCGGCATCGTGCCGAGCTACGCCATCATCGTGCGCGAGGCGATGCCGGCGAGTGAAGCCGCAACTCGCGTCGGCATCGTGATCTTCGCCTCCGTGTTCGGCATGTCCTTTGGCGGCTGGGTGTCCGGCATCATCTTTGATGCCACCGGCTCCTACGGCGCAGCATTCGCCAACGGCGTCGCGTGGAATGCCCTCAATGTCGGCATCGTCTTGACGCTGCTGATCCGCTCGCGCATGAACACGGCAAGAGCAGGGGCCGGCTTCGCGACTTGAGCCGCGCACCGTCGGCGCGAGGTCGTATCGATGCAGACCGGAACACTTTGACCATGCCGCTGGCGCCGTCACGCCGGTGGATCTGGCTGATCATTGTTGTCGTCGTGCTGCTGGATCAGGGCACCAAGCAGCTCGTCGTCGGCTTACTGGAGCCGGATCGACCGATGATCATTCTCGCGTCCGGCACATTGCCGTCGATCGACTTTCTGCTCTCCTACAACAAAGGCGTGTCGTTCAGTTTCCTGCGACTCGCCGGCGATGCGCAGCGCTGGCCGCTGGTTGGCCTGTCGCTCCTCGCTTGCGGATTATTGGCCTGGTGGCTTCGCCGCGTGCCGGCGCGCCAGCCGATCTTGGCCACTGGACTGGCCCTGATCATCGGCGGCGCGCTCGGCAATTTGCTGGACCGCGCCCGGATCGGCTCGGTGATCGACTTCGTCCATCTCTCCTACGGGACCTGGTCGTTCGCCATCTTCAACGTCGCCGACACGGCCATCACCTTGGGTGCCATCGCGACCGTGATGTCCTTGATGCTCGAGGCGGCTTAAACCGCCTGTCCCGCCTTCAGCAGCGAGCAGCCAGTGATCTTGTAGCTTCCGTCCGCTTGCTGCTCCAGCGTGTAGAGCGCTTCCCAGGCTTCGCCATTGGCATCGATGATGTGGACGCGCTGGGCAATCGAGCTGCCCTCGGTCTTGCTGTCGCCGAACTCAAAGCTCTTGTGGCGGTACACCGGCGCGTAGCCGTTCTGCACCATCGACATGAAAATATCGGGTGCGGGGAAGATCTGCTTGATCGCCGGTGCGGCATAGGAATAGGCGGCGCTCGCATCATCATGGATGAAGGCCTGCTCCTGCGCGCGGATCGCGTCTTGTGCCGCCGAGACATCGTCGGCGCGCGCGGCGAGGGGACTCAGGGCAATGGTGAGGGCGACGACCAGGGCTGCAATGCGCATGACAGACTCCGCGTTGATATCCCGGCGATACTGACGCGAACACGACCTGGGGAAATACGGACGTGCTACCGCTTCCGTTTCACCGCCGCCTTCGCCGGTTTGGCTGTGCGCGTGTTGGTACGTGTCTTGGCCTTTGCGACGGGCTGCACGCGCAATCCGTCTACGAATACGTCTAGCATCCGCAGCACCGAGGATTGCCAGCCGGGCTGGTCGTGCATGTAGCACATGCCGAAGAACGCGCGCAGCAAATCCTCGGGACTGATATCGGCGCGCATTGCGCCGGCTGCGACTGCGCGATCGAGCAGCGAGCCGACCGCCTTGGTCAGGCGCTCGAAGGAAAAAGCATGCAACTCGGACCCGCTCTGCACCGCAAGTGCCAGGGCTGCGACCATGCCCTTCTTGGTGGCAACGAACTCGACACCTGACCAGAGCCAGCGCCTGAGCGCATCGACCGGGTCCTTGGCGTTCTTCAACTGCTCGGCGAACTCGCTGAGCTGCTCGACTTCGCGCCGGTACACCGCCTCGAACAGATCCTCGCGCGTCGGGAAATGCCTGTAGAGGGTGCCGATGCCGACCCCGGCGCGTTTGGCCACGGCCTCGAGGCTCGCCTCCGGGCCGCCCGCGTTGAACACGAGCTTGGCCGCTTCGAGCACGCGTTCGCGATTGCGCACGGCATCGGCGCGGGGTTTTCGGGCATGGTCGGTGTGGTCGTCCATATCAGGCAATGTAGATCACGAATTGGTTAGATTGAACCCCGAGCCTGCTGCATCGCGTTGTCAGCCCACGGGCTTTTGACGAATTCCAAATATTTTCGGGGGGCCCCTTGTTAAACGGAGGGTGCCTCCGTATCTTCGCGGGTGTCGGCCGGAACATGTCCGCGCTGGCGCGATATCGACGGCGACCACGGCGGTGGCGCGCCGAACGATGAGCCATGTCCATATCTGATCGGAGCCCTTTATGAACCACTCCATCAGCCTCACCGTGAACGGTGCGCGGCGCGACTTCGTCCTCGACGATCCGCGCGTCACGCTGCTCGATCTCCTGCGTGAGCGCCTGCATCTCACCGGAACCAAGAAAGGATGCGACCGCGGCCAGTGCGGCGCCTGTACCATTCTCGTTGACGGCAAGCGTATCAATTCCTGCCTTGCGCTCGCCATCAGTCATGATGGCGCCGACATCCTGACCATCGAAGGCGTCGCTCGAGGCGACCAGCTTCATCCCGTGCAGGCCGCCTTCATCGCCCATGATGGATTCCAGTGCGGCTTCTGCACGCCCGGCCAGATCATGAGTGCCATCGGCATGATGCGGGAAGCCCAGGCCGGCAATGATCCCGAACGCATCCGCGAGTGCATGAGCGGCAATCTCTGCCGCTGCGGCGCCTATGCCGGTATCGTCGATGCCGTGCTCGAGGCTCAGGCCGGTGCCGACGAAACCAACCAGAGGCGCTCCGCATGAAACAGTTCGATTATGTCAGGCCCGCGACGGTCACCGAAGCCGTTGCCGCCGCCGCCCAGCCGGGCGCTGTCTATCTTGCCGCCGGCACCAATCTGCTCGATTTGATGAAAGGTAATATCAGCCGTCCGGACCGGCTGGTCGACGTCACCCATCTCGACGGGCTCGATCGAATCGAGCGCCTCGCGGACGGGTCGTTGCGGGTCGGTGCGCTCGTGAGCAATGCCGATCTTGCGTATGATGCTGAGTTTGCGAAGGCCTACCCGGCCGTCGCGGAAGCGCTGCTCTCCGGCGCGTCTGCGCAATTGCGTAACGCTGCGACGGTGGGCGGCAATCTGTTGCAGCGGACGCGCTGTGCGTATTTCTATGACACCGCCAGCCGCTGCAACAAGCGCGAGTCCGGCAGCGGATGCGACGCCCGAGACGGCGAGAACCGCACCCATGCCGTGCTTGGCTGGAGCGACAGCTGCATCGCGACGCACCCCTCAGACTTCTGCGTGCCGCTGGTCGCGCTCGACGCCATCGTTGAGATCGAAGGCAAGAACGGTCGTCGCGAGATCGCGCTCGACGAACTACATCGCTTGCCCGGCAACGCGCCCGAGCGTGAATCTGCGCTCGAGCCCGGCGACCTCATCGTCGCGGTGCGCCTGCCGCCCGCGGCGCGCGGGTTTGCCGCGCATGCGCGCTATCTCAAGGTCCGCGAGCGGACGTCTTATGCGTTCGCCATTGTCTCGGCTGCGGCAGCGTTGCGGATCGAGAACGGCAAGATCGCAGATGCGCGGCTTGCTCTCGGCGGTGTTGCAGCAAAGCCGTGGCGTGCCCGGGCCGCGGAGGATGTCCTCAAAGGCGTCGCGCCCACCGCAGATGCCTTCCAGGAAGCCGCCTGGCGCGCGCTGACCGACGCAAAACCGTCCGGCGACAACGCCTACAAGATCGAGCTGGCGCGCCGCATCGTCATGCGCGCGCTGACCCTTGCCGCTGCCGGGACGCCCGCGCGCATCCCCGCGCTGCCGGCATCTCCCTTTGCTTCGACCTCTGGAGCCATTCATGCCTGAGCTCAATCTCACCAGCGCTCCCGCGCATCTTCGTCACGGCTCGAGCATCGGCCAGCCGCTGACGCGCCGCGACGGCGTGCTCAAGGTCAAGGGGCAGGCGACCTACGCCGCCGACAATCATCCGCCCGGTATGTTGTTCGCGGTGATCGCCGTCTCCAGCATTGCGCATGGCCGAGTCACCTCGCTTGATGTCGCTGCTGCCAAGCGTCATCCGGGTGTGGTCGATGTCATGACGCCGGATCACAAGCCGCAGCTTGCGATCGATCCTGAAATCAAGACCAATCCGTTCGTGTTCCGGATGGAGGTGCTGCAGGGCAACGAGGTCCGCTACGCCAACCAGCCGATCGCCGTCGTGATCGCCGAGACACTCGAGGCGGCGACGGAAGGCGCGGTGCTGCTGGCGCCTCGCTACGAGACGCTGCCCGCGCTGGTCGGGCTCGATTCCGGCAAGAGTTACGTGCCTCCCGTCGTCGGCGTCGGCAATCCCTCGGAGAATCATCATGGCGATGTCGCAGCAGGCCTTGCGTCAGCCGACAAGCAGATCGATGCGACTTACGAGACGCCGGCGCAATATCACAATGCGATGGAGCCGCATGCGATCGTAGCTCACTGGAACGACGATCATCTTCAGATCGACATGCCGACCCAGGGATTGATGCTGTCCTTGGCGCGCGTCGCCGAGCTGTTCGGCATTGCGCATGACAAGATCCACATCCGCAGCCCGTTCCTCGGCGGCGGGTTTGGCTCGAAGGGGCTGATGGCCGGTCCTCCGGTCCTCGGCATCATGGCGGCAAAGTTGGTCGGAAGGCCGGTCAAGCTGGTGCTGCGCCGTGAGCAGATGTATGGCCCGGTCGGTCATCGTGCGCCGACGCGTCAGCGCTTGCGCATTGGGGCTGATGCCGAAGGTCGCCTGACCGCGCTCGATCACCACGCGCGCACTGTGTCGAGCACGTTCGACGATTTCTACGAGCCGGCTGCTGATGCCTCGCACACGCTCTATGCGGCGCCTGCGATTCGCACCTCGCATGACGCCGTGCGCGTCAACACCGGCACGCCGCTGTTCATGCGCGCGCCGGGCGAGGCAACGGGCTCGATCGCGCTGGAAAGTGCGATCGACGAGATGGCCTGGGCCTGCGGGATGGATCCGCTCGCCTTCCGCCTGAAGAACTATGCCGAGGTCGAGCCGATCACCGGAAAACCGTTTTCCTCGAAAGCGCTGCGTGCCTGTTACGATCAGGGCGCGGCGCGTTTCGGCTGGGCGAAGCGCTCGCTCCGGCCGCGACAGATGCGCGACGATGCCGGACTGCTGGTCGGCTGGGGGATGGGCACCGCGACGTTCCCCGCGCTGATGTTCCAGGCTGAAGCGCGCGCGGCGATCCGCCGTGACGGCACCGGCGCGATGGAAATCGGCGCGCATGATATGGGGCAGGGCGCCTGGACGGCGCTGGCCCAGATCGCGGCCGATGCGGTCGGCCTCGATATCGACAGCGTCAACTTCAAGGCCGGCACGTCCGACCTGCCGGATGCCGGCATCGCCGGCGGCTCGGCACACACGGCGACCGCGGGTGCTGCGATCCACAGCGCCGGTGCGGCCGTGATCGCAAAGCTCGCCGACCTCGCCACCAATGATGAGCGCTCGCCGCTGTTCGGCGCCGGCAATACCGGTGTGATCGCGCGCGACGGCCGCTTGATCCGGCGGGACGACGACAGCCGCAGCGAGAGCTACAGCGAGATCTTGGCGCGCGCCGGCGTTGCCGAGGTCGAGGCGCGCGGCACCGGCGCACCGAACCCGGCCGCGATGGAAGAGTATGCCATGCACGCACATGGCGCGGTGTTCGCGGAGGTGAAGGTCGATCCCGAGCTTGGCCAGATCCGTGTCACCCGCATGGTCGGCGCCTTCGCGGCGGGGCGCATCGTCAATCCGCATCTGGTGAAGAGCCAGCTGTTCGGTGGCATGATTTGGGGCATGTCCTTCGCGCTGCACGAGGAAGCCATCACCGACCGCCGCAGCGGCCGGATCCTAAATGCCAATCTCGGCGAGTACCACATTCCCGTGAATGCCGACGTGCCGCCGCTCGATGTGATCACGGTCGAGGAGCACGATCCGCATGTGAATGCGCTCGGCATCAAGGGTGTTGGCGAGATCGGGATCACCGGCAGTGCCGGCGCGGTTGCCAATGCCGTCTGGCATGCGACCGGCGTGCGGGTGCGCCGCTTCCCGATCAGGATCGAGGAGCTGCTGACGCAGCGCTGAGGTCCGACAATCGATGCTGCCGCAAAGCGCGATGATGATTCACCAGAATCTCATCGCGTTTTAGCGTATCGCACTCGTCGGCTTGTCGATGTCTTCGGACGGCTTTGCCGGAAACAGCCGTGCCGTCGAGGAGATCGTGGTGTTGCGCTTGCATTTCGGTTCGTCGTCGGCGTTGTCGTTCTTGCCCTCGCGTTTCCTGGCAAAAACGTCGTCGAGCCGGTTGACGACGAGCATGCCATGGTCGCGTTCGAGCGTATCAGGGTTCTTGCGCTGCTCGCTTGAGTGGAACGTGCCGCCCTTGATGTCGCCGCTGATCTCGTAGTCACAGCCGCCTTTCCAGTCAGCCTGCGACCATTTCCATCCCTGGGCGTCGACCGAATCGTCCTTGTCCACGGTGATCCTGATGACGGCGTTATAGGCAAGCCAGGTGCCGGCGAGGCCGGCGCGCTTGTCGTCGAAGCCTTCGAGCAGCGCGATGCGCTCGCGTTGCAGGCTGTCGAGACGGTCGCGTCCAAACACCGTGTAATGCATCGCCGATGTCTGCTTCTCCCATGCGGGATGCAGGAATTCGGGATATTGCAGAGACTGGGCGCTCACCCAGTGGCGCTGGTCGTCCGTCAACCCGCGTCGCGTTGCTTCGTCCAGCCGCGGCAACAGCGCTTTCCATGCACGGTTCAGCCGCTGGTCGTTCGCGGCCAGATCCGGGTCGGCACAGATTTCCTCGTCGGTCGCCGTTTCAGGGCGAGTGCAGTCGAACGTCGGAGACACGAAGGCGGTATCGATCTTGTCGGTCCCATTCTGCTTGGCGCTCGCGAAATAGGTGCCGGTCACCTGGCCGAGGCGATCGCAATCCGGATCGTTGGAGAACGACCATTGCTCCTCGCTTGCCAGGATCACCACGCGGAGCGTGTCGCCCTGGCGCCGCAATTTGATCGAAACCGGATCGGCAGGTTTTGCGCCGGGCTCGGATGGTTGTGTCGGGACCGTGACGCCTGCGAGCCAGCCGTCTGCGCCGGCCTTGACGTTTGCCGTGAGCGTGCAGTGCCAATGCTTGTCACTGCCATAATCGGAGTTCAGCTCCGCATCGAGACGATAGCTGCCCGTCTCGGTCGCCGCGACGGTGATGCCACCAAAGGCGTTGGCCCAGCCGCCGGTCAGGCCGCTGCGACCGAAGCCGCGCGCGAGGTCATCCAGCACGGTCGCGCGCTGGCGCAGCACGTTGGTCATGTTCTGGCGCAGCTCGGCCTCGTCGGCTTCCTCGACGGTATAGGCGGCTTCCTGGATCATCTCGTTGAACCAGACTTGGTCGCGCTTGAACAGGGGCCGAACGTTTGCCGGTGCCTTGGCGATGGCCGCCGCAAACGATGCCTCGACCGCAGCAACGTGCTTGTCGTAGCCGTTGGCCTTGCAAAACTTGCTCGCGCCGCCCTCGATCTTGCTGCCGTCGGAGTTTTTCGCGCAGAACGTCATCGCCAGCGGTCCGCTGCTGCTGGCGCGCATGAAATCATCCATCGCGTCGGCAGTGGCGGGGCTGAGCAACGCGGCTGCAAGCAGCGCGAGGCGGACAGGCCTGGACATGGGCGGCTCGTGGTCGAAGCAGGTTCGGATCTGCTCCTTGGTCGCCGCTTGCATCCTTCCGGTTCAGGAGGCCGCGTGACGTCGCGTCCGCCCTGGCGGCCGGATCAGTTCATCATCCGGCGGAGCGCCTTGATCTGCTCTCTCTGCTCTTCGATATATTTCTCGATAGCCGCGCGCAGCTCCCGAGAATGGAGCTTTCTGGTATCGCGCTGAACTTCGTCGAGCGCAGCTTCTGCATTGGCGAGGGTGGTCTTCATCGCGAGCCCTGTTACGAAGCGGCCCCGGAGCGCCTAGGAGTCCGGGGCCATAACCTCAGCACCTTTGCGCGAGGCTGCTCGGCTACATCTCGTAATATATAGCGGCTCGGTCCGCGGAAATTGAGCTGGCTCAAGCTCCGTAAGATGCCGGTGCTCCGTATGATTGCGGAGGTCGCAATCGCGCCTTAGAACGTCGGCGGCGTGCAGGCCGAGATCACCTCGCAGGGCTTGCCGCCGACGCAGCGGAAGCGATGCGGACGGCGACTTTCGAAATAATAGGCATCGCCGGGATTGAGGATGCGCCGTTCGTCCTCGACGGTGACTTCGAGCTTGCCTGATATCACGATGCCGCCTTCCTCACCGTCGTGGACGAGGTGCACGCGCCCGGTGTCGCTGCCGGGCTCATAGCACTCCTTCAGGATTTGCAGGCTGCGGCCGAACAGATTGTCGCCGACCTGCCGATACGAGATCGGCTTCTTGCCGACCTCGGTCAGCTCCTCGGCGCGGTAGAAGATTTTGCGCCTGGACTCCGGCTCCAGTGCGAAGAACTCGGCAAGCCCCATCGGGATGCCGTCGAGGATGCGCTTGAGCGCGCCGACCGACGGGTTCATCTGGTTGGATTCGATCAGCGAAATCGTCGAATTGGTGACGCCGGCGCGCTTGGCGAGCTCGCGCTGCGACAGCTTCTGGCGGGCCCGGATGAATCGCAGCCGTCCACCGATGTCGACGCTCATGCCTCTGGTCCCTGTTGCAAGTGTTGCGGATCGCGCAAATATGGACCGGCTGCCCTAGGGAAATCAATGGCTTGCAGGTCACCAGAAAAGGACTTGTTGCGCTATTGAAGCCGTGGCTCTGCTATCCCGTCAGCAAAGGAGCGTGGCCCGTGACCCTTCATCAGATTCCGAACACTATCAAGACCGACTCGTTCTGGATGCCGTTCACGGCCAACCGTCAGTTCAAGAAGGCGCCGCGCCTGTTCTCCTCGGCCGAGGGCATGCACTACACCACCGTCGACGGCCGCAAGGTGATCGACGGCTCCGCCGGCCTCTGGTGTGTCAATGCCGGCCACGGTCGCAAGCAGATCGCCGCCGCCGTCGAGCGGCAGTTGATGACGCTGGACTTCGCGCCCGCCTTCCAGATGGGGCACCCGCTGGCCTTCGACTTCGCCGAGCGGCTCGCCGAGATCGCGCCGAAGGGCCTCGACCGAATCTTCTTCACCAACTCCGGCTCTGAATCGGTCGACACCGCGCTGAAGATCGCGCTGGCCTATCATCGTGCCACCGGCCAGTCGAGCCGCACCCGCTTGATCGGCCGCGAGCGCGGCTATCACGGCGTCGGCTTCGGTGGCATGTCGGTCGGCGGCATGGTCGCCAACCGCCGCGCCTTCGCCACGCATCTGCCGGGCGTCGACCATATCCGCCACACCCATGATCTTTCCCGCAACGCCTTCGCCAAGGATCAGCCCGAGCACGGCGCCGAGCTCGCCGATGATCTCGAGCGTCTGGTCGGCCTGCATGGCGCCGAGACCATCGCTGCCGTCATCGTCGAGCCGGTGCCGGGTTCGACCGCGGTGCTGCCGCCGCCGAAGGGCTATCTGCAGCGCCTGCGTCAGATCTGCGACAAGCACGGCATCCTGCTGATCTTCGACGAAGTCATCACCGGCTTCGGCCGTCTCGGCACGCCGTTCGCCGCCAATTTCTTCGGCGTCACGCCGGACCTGATGACCACGGCGAAGGGCATCACCAACGGCACCATCCCCTGCGGCGCGGTGTTCGCCAGCCGCAAGGTGCATGACGGCCTGATGGTCGGCCCCGAGAACCAGATGGAGCTGTTCCACGGCTACACTTATTCCGCGCATCCAACCGCCTGCGCTGCCGGCATTGCGACGCTCGACATCTACAAGGACGAGGGCCTCCTGACGCGCGGTGCGTCGATGGCCGAATACTGGCGCGATGCGCTGCATCAGCTCAAGGGCCTGCCCAACGTCGTCGACATCCGCAATTGCGGCCTGATGGGCGCGGTCGAGCTCGCCCCGCGCGAGGGCGCCGTCGGCGCGCGCGGCTACGACGTCATGGTCGACTGCTTCAACACCGGCCTTTACCTGCGCATGAGCGGCGACAGCTTCGCGATGTCGCCTCCGCTCATCGTCGAGAAGAGCCACATCGACCAGATCGTCTCGATCCTTGGCGACGCCATCAAGAAGGTGGCCTGATAATTGCTCTTTGCAGCAATGATGCAGCGGCGAGCGTGATGCCGCGGGAGTTTGACCAAGCGTGAAAGTTCTGATCCTCGGCAGCGGTGTCATTGGTGTCACCTCTGCCTACTATCTCGCCCGTGCCGGCCACGAGGTGACGGTCGTCGATCGTCAGCCCGAGCCGGCGCTTGAGACTTCTTTTGCCAATGCCGGCGAAGTGTCGCCAGGCTACTCCTCGCCATGGGCCGGCCCCGGCGTGCCGGTGAAGGCGGTCAAATGGCTCTTGATGAAGCACGGCCCGCTAGTGATCCGGCCGAAGCTCGACCCTGTCATGTGGGTCTGGCTGCTCAAGATGCTGCGCAACTGCACCAGTGCGCGCTACGCGGTGAACAAGAGCCGGATGATTCCGATCGCGGAGTACAGCCGCGATTCTCTGCGTGATCTCCGCCGCGACATCGGCGTTCAATATGACGAACGTTCGAAAGGTACACTGCAGCTGTTCCGCTACCAGGCGCAGCTCGACGGCACCGGCGAAGACGTCGCCGTGCTCAAGCAATACGGCGTGCCTTACGAGACGTTGAGCCGCGAAGGCTGCATCGCGGTCGAGCCGGCGCTATCAGGTGTGAAGGAAAAATTCGTCGGCGGCCTTCGCCTGCCGCAGGACGAGACCGGCGACTGCCACATGTTCACGCAGGCGCTGGCCAAGCATGCCGAGGCGCTCGGCGTGCGCTTCATGTTCAATACCGGCATCGACCGTATCGTCACGGATGGCGGACGCGTCAGCGGTGTCGCGACCAGCGCCGGGATGTTGCAGGCCGATAGCTATGTTCTCGCGCTCGGAAGCTATTCGTCACGAATGGCCGCGCCGCTCGGCATCGCGCTGCCGGTCTATCCGGTCAAGGGCTATTCGATCACGGTGCCGATCAAGGACGCCTCCGGCGCGCCGGAATCGACCGTGATGGACGAGAGCTACAAGGTCGCGATCACGCGCCTTGGCGATCGCATCCGCGTCGGCGGCACCGCGGAGATCTCGGGCTTCTCGACCAAGCTGTACGGCGCCCGCCGCGCCACGCTCGATCACTCCCTGACCGATCTGTTTCCGCGCGGCGGCGACCTCTCCAAGGCGACGTTCTGGAGCGGCCTGCGCCCGATGACGCCGGATGGCCCGCCAGTGATCGGCCCGACCCAATACGCCAACCTCCACCTCAACACTGGCCACGGCACGCTCGGCTGGACCATGTCCTGCGGCTCGGGGCGCGTGCTCGCGGACATGCTCTCGGGCAAGAAGCCGGAGGTGGATGTGAGCGCGCTGACGGTGGACCGGTATCAGCACCGGTTTGGGTGATTCATGCTGTCATTCCGGGGCGCTTCGAAGAGGCGAACCTGGAATCTCGAGATTCCGGGTCCGATGCCTCGCATCGCCCCGGAATGACCGTGAGCTTATCCCGCCCCCGTCACGCAATTCACCCACAGTACCACGGCCTTCGTCTCCTGCGCAGGATTCGAAAACCGGTGCGGCCTTCGGCTGGCAAAACGAAAACTGTCGCCTGCCTTCAGCGACCACGTTTCGCTGTCCACCGTCAGCATCATCTCGCCTTCGAGCACGAGACCGGCTTCCTCGCCGTCATGGGTGTAGAGCTCGTCGCCCGCGGAGCCGCCGGGATCGATATGCACCAGGAATAAATTGAGCCGGTTGTCGCTGCCCGCAGCGCTCAGCAATTGCTTCGAAATTCCGCTGCGCCAGAGTTTCAGTTCCGGCCGCTGAAGCCCGCGCGTCACCACCTGGTCGGAGGCGCCGTCGGCACTTGGGCTCGCACCGAACAAAGCCGCGATGCCAACGCCGAGCACGTCGGCGAGCGTTGCCAGCACGCGCAGCGACGGCGACGACAAGCCGCGCTCGATCTGGCTGAGGAAGCCGATCGAAAGCTCGGTGCGCGCCGCGACCGTTTCGAGCGAAAACTGCCTGACACGCCGGAGATCGCGGATACGGCGGCCGACCGCGACGTCCATTGCGGGCTCCGTCGGCTTCGCGGTAGCCTTCTTCCCGCTCTTGTTGCCATTCCTGGCCGGCTTTGCGACAGCCGGTTTGCGCATTCTCTTGCCACCGCTCACGTCAAAACGCTTCCTTCATGTGCATGAAAACCGCTTGCATCGTCGGCGAAAGTGTGACCAAATTTTCATATTGGTGAAAATAGGCCGAAACGGCTTGGCCCGCAACGTCTGCGATCAAGACGTCTGCGAGCGCCGTCATCGGCCGGACCCAAAGGGGGATGCGATGGCGTTAAAGCGTTTTGGTCTGGCCGCGGTCGCGGCGCTCGCAATTGCTGCGGTGACGCCGGCGTCGGCGCAGCAGGTGCTGAAGGTCGGCTCGACGCCGACGGGCATTCCCTTCACCTTCCTCGACACCAAGACCAATTCGATTCAGGGCATCATGGTCGATCTCGTCACCGAGATCGGCAAGGACGCCGGCTTCAACGTGCAGATCGAGCCGATGCAGTTCTCGGCACTGATCCCATCGCTGACCTCGAGCAAGATTGATATCATCGCGGCCGCGATGTTCATCACTGCGCCACGCAAGGAAGTCGTCGACTTCTCCGACCCGATCTACACCTATGGCGAAGGCCTGGTCGTCCCGAAGAGCGACACCAAGGCCTATGCCACGCAGGATGATCTGAAGGGCGAGACGGTGGGCGCGCAAGTCGGCACCGCCTTCGTCGATGCGCTGAAGAAGTCCGGCCTGTTCGCCGACGTGAAGGCCTACGACACGATTCCGGACATCCTGCGCGACGTGAACACCGGCCGCCTCAAGGCCGGCTACGCCGACTATCCAATCCTTGCCTACAATCTGAAGCAGGGCGGCTTCCCCGAGGTGCGGCTCGTCGACGGTTACAAGCCTGTCACCGTCGGCTCGGTCGGCATCGGGGTCCGCAAGGGCGAAACCGAGTTGCTCGGCAAGATCAACGCCTCGCTGGCGAAGCTCAAGGCCAATGGCACCATCGGCAAGATCCTCGAAAAATGGGGCCAGAAGGCGCAAAGCTGATAGAGGCTGATCGCAGGCTTTCCGATGAAAGGCTTTTGGCACGACGCTGTCGAGTTCTTCCCGATCCTGATGAACGGCGTCGCGTTGACGATCATCGTCACGATCGGCTCGCTGCTGCTCTCGACGGTGCTCGGCCTGATCTGGGCGATGATGCGGGTCTCCGGCATCAAGGCGCTGTCGATGCTCAGCGCCAGCCTGATCAATGTGATCCGCGGCATCCCGATCATCGTGCTGTTGTTCTATCTCTACTTCGTGATGCCCGATCTCGGCGTCACGCTGTCAGCCTTGCAGGCTGCCATCCTCGGGCTCGGCATTGCGTACTCGGCCTACCAGGCCGAAAACTTCCGTGCCGGCATCGAGGCCATCGACAAGGGACAAATCGAGGCGGCCCAGTCGATCGGCATGGGTTGGTGGTTGACCATGCGCCGCGTGATTCTGCCGCAGGCGGTACGCATCGTGCTGCCGCCCTACGGCAACGTCATGATCATGATGCTGAAGGACTCCTCGCAAGCTTCCACCATCACGGTCGCTGAGCTTGCCCTGCAGGGCAAGCTGATCGCATCCTCGACCTTCAAGAACACCAACGTGTTCACGCTCGTTGCGCTGATGTATCTCACCATGAGCATCCCGCTGATCCTGCTGGTCCGTCACTTCGAGAAGCGGGCGGGCAAGAAATGATCGAGCTGAGCGACGTCCACAAGAGCTTTGGCCAGAACGAGGTGCTCAAGGGCATCACGGCGTCGGTCGAAAAGGGCGAGGTGGTCTGCATCATTGGCCCGTCGGGTTCGGGCAAGTCCACCATCCTGCGCTGTATCAACGGGCTGGAAAGCTACGATCGCGGCGACATCAGCGTCGAAGGCCTGAAGGTCGACCGCGACGCGCCGTCGATCGTGAACATCCGCACCCAGGTCTCGATGGTGTTCCAGCGCTTCAACCTGTTCCCGCATCGGTCGGTGCTCGAGAATGTCATCGAAGGTCCGCTCTTCGTGAAGAAAGAGCCGCGTGCCCAGGTGACCGAGCGCGGGCGTGCGTTGCTCGCCCAGGTCGGGCTCGCCGAAAAGGCCGACGCGCACCCGCCGCAGCTCTCCGGCGGCCAGCAGCAGCGTGTCGCGATTGCGCGCGCGCTGGCCATGCAGCCCAAGGCGATCCTGTTCGACGAGCCGACCTCGGCGCTCGACCCCGAGCTGGTCGGCGACGTGCTCGGCGTCATGCGCAAGCTTGCCGACGACGGCATGACTATGGTCGTCGTCACCCACGAGATGGGCTTTGCCCGCGACGTCGCCGACCGCGTGCTGTTCATCGACGGTGGAATCATCGTCGAGCAGGGGCCGGCGAAAACGCTGCTCAACCAGCCCCAGCATCCGCGCACGCAGGACTTTTTGCGCCGCGTGCTGCATCCGCTCTGACCGGACTTCTACAATGACACGCCTGCCTCTGCCGCCATCGCTCTATGCCGACACTGCCGTCGCACCGGTGGCGACGCCGCCGCTCGATATGGACAAGAGCGTTTCCATCGCGATCGTCGGCGGCGGCTACACGGGTTTGTCCACGGCGCTGCATCTGGCGGAGCAGGGCGTCGAGGCGCTGGTGCTGGAGGCACAGGAGCCGGGCTGGGGCGCGTCCGGCAACAATGGTGGCCACACCAATCCCGGCTTGAAGCACGACCCTGATCAGATCGAGGCCGATTTCGGCACCGATCTCGGCCGCCGCATGATCGAGTTTTCCTACGGCACGCCGAGCTTCACCCATGATTTGATCCGCCGCTACCAGATCCCGTGCGAAGCGCGCCAGAACGGGACGCTCCGCGCCGCGTATAACGAGGCCAGCGCCGCCGCGATCGAGAAGACCGCCCAGCAATGCATCCGCCGCGGCATGCCGGTGTCGTATCTCAGTCGCGAGCAGTTGCGCAAGATGACCGGCACGGACCGCTATATCGGCGCCATGCTGGATAGCCGCGGCGGCGATCTGCATCCCCTCAGCTACGCCCGCGGCCTCGCGCGCGCGGCAATCTCAGCAGGCGCGAAAGTATATGGCGAGACGTCGGCGCTATCGCTCCGCCGCGACGGTGGTCGCTGGCGCATCGAGACGCCGCGTGCGGTCGTGCATGCGGAGAAGGTGCTGCTCGCCACCAACGGCTTTACCGACGATCTGTGGCCCGCACTCCGCCGCACCATCGTGCCGGTGTTTTCCTCGATCGCGGCCACGGCTCCCCTCTCCGACGAGGTCGCCCGCTCGATCATGCCGACGCGTCCCGTGCTCTACGAGAGCGGGCACATCACCGTCTATTACCGCATCGACCAGCACAACCGCCTGCTGATGGGCGGTCGCGGCCCGATGCGCTGGATCAAGTCGCCAACTGATGTCGCCTATCTCATGCGCTACGCCGAGCGGTTATGGCCGCAGCTCAAGGGCGTGGCCTGGACCCACGGCTGGAACAGCCGGCTCGCCATCACCGGGGACCATTACCCGCACGTGCACGAGCCCACGGAAAGCATCCTGATCTCGCTCGGCTGCAACGGTCGCGGCGTCGCGCTCTCGACCGCGATGGGCGCGCAGCTCGCGCGTCGTCTGATCGGCGGCGCCAAGGCCGAGATCGACATGCCTATCACGGGCATCAAGCCAATCCCGATGCATGCGTTCTGGCCGGTCGGCGTAACCACGGCGGTGATTGCGGGCCGCGTGCGAGACCGGCTGGGAATCTAGCCTCAGGCCTCCGCCACCGCGTCGGCCCAGGGCTGGAAGGTCTCGACCGCGCCTGAATTGATGTCGCCGTCGCGCATCACCGCGCTCGGGCAGGCGAACTTCATCGGCAGGGTCTGCACCGGCGCCTCCCTGTACTCGAAGCGCGCGGCAAGCGCCTTGCGCACATCCGCGGGCAGCCTGGTGTCGCCGAGCACGATCGCGCCCTCGCTGCAATCGATGCGGGGCTGGTGGATGGCAGTATCGAGATCCATGTCGAAATCCATCACAAAGGACACGAGCTGCAGGACCGAAGGCAGGATGCGGCGGCCGCCGGAGGCGCCCACTGAGAGGCGCTTGCCGTCGCTGGTCTCGGCGATGACAGGTGTGTAGTTGGTGAGGCAGCGCTTGCCTGGAGCGAGCGAGTTGGTGGTGCCCGGCGTCGGGTCGAACCACATGATGCCATTGTTCATGGCAATGCCGCTGTGCGGCGTCACATATTTCGAGCCAAAGGACGAGAGCAGCGTCTGCGTCACCGCGGCGATGTTGCCGTCGCGGTCGACCACGGAGAAATGCGTGGTGCAGGCGGGTGCCAGATATTCAGCGCCGAGCGAGCGCTTGCCGTCGGCATCGCCCATGTCCTTGAGCCGCTCGCGGAAGGCGGCTTGCAGCGCGGCGGCATATTCTGTGTAGGCGGCCGCATCCGGCGCGGCTGTCGGTTTCAAAGCCTGCTGCAACAGGCGCAGCGCATGTGCCATGGTCGGGCCGGCCGTGAGCTCGGGCGTCGCCAGCACCTTGCCGCCGCGATAGGGGATCGCCAGCGGCTCGCGCAGATGGGCGCGGAATGCGGCGAGATCCTCGACCGACAGCGAGCCGCCATCGGCCTTGACGTCGGACGCGATGCTCTTGGCGAGATCGCCCTGGTAGAAGTCGCGCGGCCCTGCCTCGGCGAGGTGCAACAGCGTCGCCTTCAAATTGTCCTGCGGCATTCGGATCTCAGCCTCAATGCTCCAGGGCGGGCTCGGAGGCAGGCCGTCTTTCAAGAACATGGCCGCGCTCGCGGGATAGCGGCGAAGATCTGCCGCCGAGCCCGCGATCGTCAGCTCGGTCCACCAGTCGACCAGCAGGTCTTCGCCGGCGAGTTTCGCAGCTGGCTCGACCAGGTCCTTCCACGGCATCCTGGCGTGGCGACGGTGCACCTCTTCCATGCCGGCGACGACGCCGGGCACCGCGATCGCGCCGGGGCCGTGAACGTTGCGATCGTCCTTCACCCGTGGCCACGGAAACAGGTCGGTGGCGACGCGGTCGCCGGTGATGGGATAGTCGGCCGCCCGCAGGCTTTGCGGTGCGCTCATGCCGTAGTCGATCACCTCATAGCGATTTTCCTTGGCGCGGTAGAGCACCATCGCGCCGCCGCCACCGATGCCGCTGTTCCAGGGCTCCAGCACGTTCAGTGCAAAAGTGGTCGCCACGATCGCGTCGGCGCAGTCGCCGCCCGCCGCCAGCACCTGCGCTCCCACCTCAGCCGCCCGCCGCGATTGCGAAGCGACAATGCCGCCCTTGGATTTCACGGCGGGTTTGCGGACGGTTTGGTTGAGGCTGAACTGATGAGGCATGATGTCGCTTGTGCTTGTTTTGGCTTTGTTGCGATGACCTTGACGCTCCGTAATTGGCGGAGCGCGCGAAGGATGGCACATTGCCGGCAACGAGAACATCGAAACGGAGAGGCGACATGGCAGGTGTGAAACAGGCGCGGGATGGCGCTGTCGGGATCCTGACGCTCGACGAGCCTGAAAGCCTGAACGCGATGACGCCAGACCTGCTCGGCGCACTCGCCGCTGCGATCGCCGACATGACTGGGGATGAGGAAGTCCGAGCCCTTGTCCTCACCGGTGAGGGGCGCGGATTTTGCTCAGGACAGAATTTGAAGGCGGCCGGAGCGCTGGGCGAAGACCTCGCCGCCGGCGTGATGCGCTTCTACTGGCCGGCCTTCAAGGCCCTGCGCGAATGCCGCGTGCCTGTCGTCGTTGCTGTCAATGGCGTCGCGGCCGGTGGCGGCTTCAGCTTGGCGATGGCCGGCGACATGATTGTTGCGGCGCGTTCAGCCAATTTTATTCAAGTTTTCAGCCGCATTGCGCTGGTGCCCGACCTCGGCTCGACCTGGCTGTTGCCGCGGCTGATCGGCCGGCAGCGCGCGCTTGAGCTGATGCTTTTGAACGAGCTGCTCACGGCCGAACGCGCCCAGGAGATCGGCCTGGTGCGGCAGGTCGTCGACGACGAGCGGCTGATGGAGGAGGCGCTGACCTTGGCGCGTCGTCTGGCGGAGGGGCCGACGCGCGCGCTGGTGGCGACGCGTGCTCTGGTCGAGGAGAGCGAGCACAGCAGCTACGAGGCGCAGTTCCGCCGCGAGATCGAGCTTCAGGCCACGGTCCGCACAAGTGCCGATGCGATCGAGGGTCGCAGGGCCTTTGTTGAGAAGCGTAAGGCGAAGTTCACGGGGAGGTGAAGGGCGGGCCAGCTCCTAAACGCAACAAGGCCGGGTCAAGCCCGGCCTTGTTGAAGAGGAGATTTGCGGGGAAGCGGCAAAAGCCGCCGAACTCAGAGCGTGCGGTTCAGGCGGCTGGCCTGATATTTGGCGTGCCATTTTGGGCCGGGGCCGCGCATGTAGTGCAGTTCGGGGCGGTAGGGGTTGCCGGCGACTTGCACCAGCTTCTGCCATTTGCTGGCGACGAAGGTGAGGGGATGGCGGAGCAGGGTCAGGGAAGCGAACAGCATGGCATCACCTCAATGGGGCTTGCCGAGCATGGCGGTGAAGGGGAGATCGAAGATTTCCTCGCCGTCGTCGTCGCTGATGTGGATCACCCAATCGCGCCAGTCTTCCGCGCCTGGCGTCTCGATCATGGAGCGCATGATCTGGGCGGCGCGGTCGCGCGCTTCGGTCAGATTGGCGACTGCGGTGCCGTAGCGATCAACCAGAGTGCCTTCGGCATTCGAGCAGTGGAAATACATCTGAACCATACACGCCTCCTCTGAAAGCGATTTGGATGGCATATCGGTACCACCCGAAAGAGCCGAAAAATATTCGGGTCAAGCCCGGTAAGGAAATCTACGGAGGTTGGTCGGCATCACGCGCCTTGCGGGTTTGATCACAGGCCGGTGATGTCCAACTGGACGGCGCCTAAACGGCATGGAACAACCCTCAGCCGAAAGCCTGGGGAGGCCGTCGTGAATCATCTCACTTTGCAGAATGGACGCCGAAGCTTGTGCGCAGCTGCCGTCGTCGTCAGCGCGGTCTTGCTCGGCTTTGCCTCTCTGGCCGCGTCCGATCCCTTGCGGAAAAGCGGCTATGCGGTGGGACCAGAGACCTGCGGCAGCGGCGATCTCGCCTTTCCCAAGGTCCAGATCGACATGAAGGCGGGCTTCTGCGCCGGCCTCGTCGGCAGCGAGGAGGACCATCTGAAATTTCCCCGGTCGATCATCCAGGTGCCCGGTCGTGATCTGTTCGTGGTGGCCGACATGGGCGGCTGGGGCCACAGCGATGGCCGGTTGCTGCTGCTTGATCCCCGCGCCGCCAGCGGCCAACGCTTCAAGGAACTCCTAACCGGAATTGAATATCCGTTCGGGCTCGTGATCGGGCCGGACAAGAAGCTCTATGCCTCGACCGCCGAGACGATCTTCCGCTTCGATCCACTCGCCGACAATCCGCGCGGCACGGTCGAGACCATCATCCGTCACATGCCGGGCCGCCGCATCACGCTGCCTGACGGCACCAAGCTCGAGGAGGCCGCGCATCCGCTCAAGCAGTTTGTCTTCGACAAGAACGGACGGCTGTTCGTCAATGTCGGTGCCCACAGCGATGATTGCATCACGCCGGCGCCGATCACGAAGCCTTGCGCGCCGGCTGAAGGCACGTCCGCCATGGCGGCGCTCTGGCTGTTCACGCCGCCGTCAGGCGGCGTCTTCCCGGCCTTGAAGCCTGGCGATCCCGATCCGGCTCACACGATCTACGCGCGCGGCTTGCGCAACTCGCTGGCGCTGGCCCTGCATCCGAACTTCCCCGACGCCGGCTATGCCTTCCTGCAAGGCGAGAACGGTCGGGACCTGCCCGATATCTTCAAGCCGAACGAGGAGATCAACGCGATCGAGCAGGGCAGGCATTATGGCTGGCCCTATTGTTACGATCTGTCGACGCCGAGCCCCGAGTTCAAAAGCGTGCTGCAATCGGGCGTCTACAAATCGCTCTGTACGGCGAACACGCTCTACAAGCAGCCGTTCTCGCTGCTGCCGCCACACGGTGCGCCGCTCGCGATGCTGTATTATCACGGTGCCAAGTTCCCCGAGCTGGAAGGCAAGCTCCTGATCGGCCTGCACGGTTATCGCCCGACCGGCAGCCGCGTGCTGATCTACGACGTCGACGATCACGGCTTCCCAAAGCCTGCTCCGCCGCCGGTGCGCTACCACGTCAGCTGCGCGGCTGATCCGACCCACAATTTCCAGACCGACGCCGGCGATGTCGCCGCGGCACCGTTCGACGAGCTGATCGCCGGCTGGCACCGCGTCAACGGGACGCGGCCGCAAGGCGCGCCGGTCGGCATGACGGTCGCGGAGGACGGTGCAATCTGGCTGGTCGAGGATAAGAACCAGACCATCATCCGCGTCGATCGCGCCGCCGGCGATCCTCCGCCGCCATTGCCTTGCGATACCCGCAGCCAGGCGCTGATCGACCAGCTCGCCGCTTTCGTCGCCAAGGACCCGCAGAACAAGATACGGCTCACCACGCTGCGCAAGAACCTCGTTGAAAAGCATTGCGTCGGCTGTCATTCCGATTTCGGCCTCAAGGCGGGGCAGTCGGATGCAGACAAGGACGCGACCGTGCTGAAGTTCATGCTGTCCCAGGACGGCTGGATCTACCCAGGCGATCCCGTCTCCGGCAGACTGCGCACACGGCTGCGCGGCACAGGCGCGGAGAAGCTGATGCCGCCCGGCGGCGAGAGCCTGCCGAAGACCGAGCCCGGCTACGCGGCCCTGCTCACCACCGCGGATCTGCTCGTTGCCAGGATGGTTCCGGGAACGCCGATGCTCATCAGGCTTGGCCTGCCGCAGCGCAAATTCTTCAGCAAAGCGAACAAGGAATGCGGCGAAATACCGGCTGCCAAGGTCGTCGTCGTGACACAAAGGAACGCTGTAGACAAACCCGGCTTCAGCCGCTTCTTCCGGCCAGCCGATCCTTATCTGAATGGCGATTGCAGCGACGATGATGGCTATTACATCCGGCAGGACTTTCTGGTGCCTGTGCAGTAGCATTCTGCTTGTCGTCGCAACGCCGCTCTTCGCAGCCGAGGCGAAGCTGTTCGAAAGCGTGCAGGTCACGCCCGACGGTGAATACACACATGGCATCGAGGGGCCCGCCGCCGATCTCGATGGCAATCTCTTCGTCGTCAATTTCGGCAAGCCCGGCACCATCGGCCGATTGCCCGCGGGCGCTGCGGCGTCTGAAGCCTTCACGGAGCTTCCCGAGGGAAGCGTCGGCAATGCGATTCGCTTCGATCGCAATGGCACGATGTTCATCGCCGACTACAAGAAGCACAACATCTTTGCGATCGCGAAGGGCGCAACAGAACCGATTGTCTGGTTTCACGCCGACGAGATGAACCAGCCCAACGACATCACCATCGCCCGTGACGGCGCGATCTACGCGAGCGATCCGAACTGGAAGGGACGGGAAGGTCACATCTGGCGCATTGCGAAAGCCGCCGATGGCGTGGTGCAAGGACAGATCATGTCGGCACCGCGTGCGATGGGCACCACCAACGGCATCGATCTCAGCCCCGATGGCAAGACGCTCTACGTCGGTGAGTCCAGCAATGGTCAGGTCTGGTCCTACACCATCCGCGGCAACGAGCTCGCCGATGCCAAGCTCGTCAAGACATTCCAGCCCGACACCATCGACGGCCTGCGCACAGATGTCGCTGGCCGGCTTTACGTCGCGCGCATTCTGAAGGGCACGATCGCGCTGATGAAGCCGAGTGGGGTGGTCGAGCGCGAGATCGCACTGAGGGCGAAAGAGCCAACCAATCTCGCCTTCGGCGGCAGCGACGGCAAGACCGTCTACGTCACCCAGCGCCAGGGCGGCTTCATCGAGTCCTTCCGGACCGACCAGCAGGGTCGCGAGCACTGCCTTCAGCGCGGGCGCTGTTGAGCGCCTGCTCAGAGGCGATCTGCTTCCGACGCAGGACGGCTAGGCGAGGCCGGCATTCTTCTTGCTTGCATCTGGCCGCCGCAGCGATCAAGAACTCTGTGGCGCTGTTGAAGAGCACGGAGTGTTGAGTGAAAGCCGTCCATACCGAACTGCACCGCAGCCACGACCCGCAATTCTTCCTGGTTCGCGGTGTGGTCAAGCGCACCACCGAGCAGCCCGAGCGCGCCGACCGCCTGCTCAAGGGCTTGAAGGACGGCAAGCATCAGCTGGTCGATCCGACCAAATTCGGCCAGGGCCCGCGCGCGCGCATTCACAGCCCGGAATATCTGTCGTTCCTCAGCGAAGCCTGGGATGCCTGGGCGGCGCTCGGCGATTCCGGTCCGGAGATGATCGGTAATGTTCATCCCGTGCGCCACGCAGCGACTTATCCCACCCATATCGTCGGGAAGCTCGGCTGGCACACAGCGGACACTGCAGCTCCCATCGGCCCCGGCACATGGGCTGCAGCCTGCGCGGCGACTGATGTCGCGGTCACCGCGGCGCAGATGGTGATGGACGGTGAGGATGCTGTTTACGCGCTCTGCCGTCCGCCCGGCCATCACGCCTATCGCGACATGGCCGGCGGCTTCTGCTTCCTCAACAACAGCGCCATCGCGGCCGCGCATCTGCGGCAGAAGCACGAGCGCGTCGTGATCCTCGATGTCGACGTCCACCACGGCAACGGCACGCAAGGGATCTTCTACGCGCGGCCGGACGTCTACACGATCTCGATCCACGCCGATCCGATCGCCTACTATCCCTATGTGTGGGGCTACGCGCATGAGCGCGGCGAGGGCCCCGGCCTCGGCGCCAATCTCAACATTCCCTTGCCGATCGGCACAGGCGATGACGGCTACCTCAAGGCGATGGACGTCGCGCGCAAGGCGATCGAGTCCTTTGCGCCCGGCGCACTCGTGATCGCGCTCGGCCTCGATGCCTCCGAGCACGATCCGCTGAAGGGTCTCGCGGTCACCACGCCCGGCTTCCGTCGCATCGGCCAGGCCATCGCGAAGATGGGCCTGCCGACCGTGTTCGTGCAGGAGGGCGGCTACCTCTCGGATATTCTCGGCGCCAACCTGACCTCGGTGCTGGCGGGCTTCGAAGAGGCGCGGTGAGATTTTTACCTCTTCCCGCGCTTGTCTCGTCGGAGCCTTGGCGAAGGCGGGTGCGGGGAGAGAGGATTCTAAAACATCCCGCTCGCCTTGAGCGCGTTGCAAACATGCTGCATCTCGGCCTTATCCGCGACCATGTCGAGCATGATTGTGGTCAGCCCCTTCGCCGCAAACTCCTTCAGCTTGGCGCCGATCTCGGCGTAGCTGCCGACGAGATAGGGGCAGTCGGCCTGGAAGGTGAGGTAGGGCAGCAGCCAATAGCCATTGTCGGCGAGCTCGCCGCTTTGCCCCTCATATAATCGCCGCTTCCAGACGGAATCCGAATTTTCGACCGTAAGTGCGAGCAGCTCGCGATCGTCAGGGTTGTCGCGGAAACGGGCCTTGGCCGCCTGCCGCGCCTCCTCACCGCCCTCGCGCGCGAAGATGCCAAAATTCATGCCTGATGCGCTGAGGCCGCGATCGAGGTCGGGCGGCAACATCTGCATCTTGATGCAGCCGGTCTCCTCGGCGACGTGCCTGGCAGCGTCCGATTGCCCCGCGATCAGAAATTCCGGCATCAGCTCGGCGGGCAGGCGCGGCCGCAGTTGCAGATTGCTGGCGCGATAGAATCGGCCGTCGACATTCACCGGGCGCGGGCTCGAGAGCAGCTGTCGCATCAAGGTGACGAACTCGCCGAGCCGGACATAGCGGTCGGCATGAGACTGCTCGTCGCCCAGCCCCTGCAGGTCACTGATCGCCGTCCCCGTGATCATGTTGAGGTAGACCTTGCGGCCGTAGAGCTGCGCAAAGGACGAGACGAACTTCGCTGCCGCGAACGGGTGCATGTAGACGGGGTTAACGGCGATCAGTGGCGAAGATCGTGTCGTCGCCGCGAGGATGTGCTGGGCCATGGCCCAGGGCTCGACGAAGACGTCATTGCCCTCGAACAGCAAAATGCCTTCGAAGCCGTTGCGGTCGGCGAAATCAGCCACCCGCATCAGTTCGCCGACATATTTTTTGGGATCGCGGTTGCGCGAGATCGCGGGAAAGACGCGCAGCCGCGCCGGCATCACTCCGCCGCTTCCTGGAGCGGCCAGGCGTTGCGGGTGATGCGCAGGCCGCCGGCCGCGCGCGAGCCGTCGGCGATCGCGAGGCGATGCGATGGCGACGGCGAGCACAGCGAGAAGCGCCAGCCTGCAGGGTCATCGGCGATGTCGGGCTTGAAGCTGATCCCGATCGCCTCCCGCGACACCTGCATCGCGAAGGCATCCAGCGGCAGATTGAGCCCAAAACCCCTCGCTTTCAGATAGGCTTCCTTCAGCGTCCAATAGTCGAAGAATCGCTCGATCGCGGCGGGCTCCGGCAGCGTGCGGAGTGTCTCGACCTCTTCCGGCGCAAAGAAGCGGAGCGCGGTCGAGAGCGGCGCGACGCGCCGCGACACGGTCTCGACGTCGACACCGACGGTCTCGTGCTTCGACACGACGCACGCGACGCAGCCATCGGCATGAGACAGGCTGAAATGCAGCGGCGTCGAGGTCGCAGGTGCCGCGACAAAGGGCCGCCCATAGCGTCCGGTCGAGAACGACCAGTCGGTCGGTTCGACATCCGGCGCTGCGTGTGACAGCGCGAGCCGCAGCATCGCATGCGCGAAGACATATTGCCGCTGATGCCGTTCGAACTTGAAGCGGTCGGCGCGCATCCTCTCGTCGAGCGAGAGCAACCGTCGGCACGCATCGACTGTGCCCGGCGTGTCAATGCTCTCAATCAATCCGATAAACAGTCCAATTCCGTCGTCTGCCATCAATTGGGCCCATAGCGTCAGGCGGAGGCCAAATCCGGCCCTGACTGAAGGATCAACCGAACAGGAAGCAACTCGGCGGACCGCTTCTAGCGGCCCACCCGGGCAAATTCTTGTCGATTGCTGGCCGGTTTACAGGCGCAAGCTTGTGCGAGACCCCAACCCGACAGGCGAGCGGCCAAAATCCGATAATGAAATCCAAAGATCCGCGCGGCGTCCCGGCCGCCGAATCTTACTTCTTCTTCTTAGCCTTCTTCGACCCGCCCAGCATCGAAAGGCTGGCGTCGACGTCCTTCAGTGCGGATTGAAGCTTCTTCTTCTCGGCAGTGAGCAGTTTCTGCAGCGACTTGCGGTCCTTGTCGCTGAGCGAGGTGCCTTTGGTAAATTTGATGAAACCCATAATCACACTCCCCCGGTTGAAAATATCAGTCCAAATCAAAAGGCGCGAATAATCTTGCGCGCTGGAGCCAAATAATCAAGATGCAACTTGGGCATTCACAGCTTTGACGGGTGAACTCGTGTTCGCCGGTCCTGTACGGCCGGTCATGCGGCCCTGCGAGCGAGCAAGCGCTGCAGCGGCGTGTTTGGCCTGAGGATGGCGGCCTTGAGCAGCGCGACGAGATCCTCCATCCATGCGCCGACCGTGGCGCCGTCGAGCAGGTCGTCCTTGTAATTGCACGAACCTGTGATCCCGGTCGGACGCTCCTTCAGCATCAGCGACAGCCAGGTCTGGTCGACCGGCAGCACCGGCTGGCCCTCCCGCGCGACGTTTCCGATTGATCGCACCGTGACATCGGGCAGGTCGAGCGGCTGGCGCAGCGGGTTTTGCAGCGTGAAATAGACCTGGAGCAGTGAAGCCGGGTCGATGCCCTTCTGCTCCAGATGGTCGGCCAGGATGTTGAACGGCAGCTCCTGCCGCGCATGCGCGTCGAGCACGCCCCGGCGCACGCGGTCCAAGGCCTGCGCGAAAGACAGATCGGGCGTGATTCGGCTGCGGACGATCACGGTGTTTTCGAACGGGCCTATGATGCGATCAGTGTCTGGGTGAGCGCGGTTGGCCATGGCGGTGGCGACCGAGATGTCGGTGCGCCCGGTCCGCGCCAGCAGCAGGGCCTTCAAGCCGGTGAGCAGGCACATGAACAGCGTGCTGTTCTGCTGGCGCGCATAGGAGGCGAGACTGGCGACGAGATCACGCTCCAGGCTGAGCGGATGATGGCCGGTCGCCGCGCCCGCGCGCCCTTCGCCGTCAAACAAGGGGGCTGCACCGCGTAGATTCTCGGCCCAGTCGATGGCCTGCCGGCGGGCCGCATCGGTTCCGCACCACCAGCGCTGCCAGCGCGCGACGCTGGAAAACGCCAGCGGCATCTTCGGCAGGGGCGGCGGTGGATGGCCTGCCAGCGCGGCATAGCGGTTGGACAATTCCTCGAACAGCACGCCGATCGACCAGCCATCAGCGATGGCATGGTGCAGCGTCAGCAACAGGACGTGATCCTCGGCGTGAAGCCGCAGCAGCCGCGCCCGCAGCAGCGGCGCCCGGGCGGTGTTAACGGGGCTATAGGCCTCCTGCGCGACCAGGAGCTCGATCTTCCTGAGTTCGAGCGCCTTGCGCCGCCGGTTGTTGTGGGGTCGTCCGTCACCGATGGTCTCGACGGTCAGGACCGGACCGAGCGTGGCTGGCGCGAGGACCCGGCTGACCGGCTCCTCGCCATTCCAGCCGAACGCCGTCCGCAATGATTCGTGGCGGCGCACGATGTCGTCGATGGCCTGCGCCAGGGTGCGCGGATTGATCGGGCCTTCGAGGTGGAAGGCAAAGGGCAGGTTGAACAGCGGCAGATCGGGCAGGTTCCGCTCGATCCGCATCATCTGGTCCTGCGCGATCGACAGCGTGGGGGGCGCGCTTTCGGCCAGGCGTGGAACGCCGGCCGCGGGCTTTTGCCGCGTCGTGGCCGCGGCCTCGTCGACCCGCCGGGTGAGCTCCGAGATCGTCGGTGCCTCGAAGATGGTCTTGATCGGCAGTGATACGCCGAGTGCCCGGGCGATGCGCGCCATTGCCTGGCCGGCGAGCAGCGAATGGCCGCCGAGATCGAAGAAATTATCGGTGACGCCGAGGCTTTCGACCTTCAGCAGGTCGACCCAGATGTCGGACAGGACCTTTTCCGTGAAGCGGCGCGCCGGCACGGCCGTCTCGGTCGCGGTGCTCTCCTGCTGCATCGGCGCCAGCAGGGCGGAGCGATCGAGCTTGCCGTGGGCATTAAGCGGGACCTGATCCAGGAACAGGAACGCCGACGGGATTGCATGAACAGGCAGCCGGATCTTGAGAAAATCGCGCAGCTCGCTGGCGCTGATCTTGTTGCCGGCCTTGGCAACGACATGGGCGATCAGCCTGACATCGCCATTGCCGTCGCGCCGTGGCTCGACGACGCCGGCCCGCACGCTCGCATGGTCTGCCAGCGCAGCCTCGATCTCCTTGAGCTCGATGCGATAACCACGGACCTTGACTTGAAGGTCGGCGCGGCCGAGGCATTCGATTGTTCCGTCGGCGCGCCGGCGGGCAAGATCGCCGGTGCGGTAGAGCCGGTCGCTTTCCCTCCGCGCGAACGGATCGGGGACGAAGCGCTCCCGGCTCTGCGCGGGATCGTTGACATAGCCGCGGCCGATTCCGGCGCCGCCGATGCAGAGCTCGCCGACCACGCCGATCGGCTGCGGCTCCAGATGCGGATCGAGCACGTAGATCTGGGTATTGGGCAGCGGCGCTCCGACTGGAACATTGGTCGTCGCGGCTTCAGGTGCGCGGGTCAGCCGGTGCAGGGAGACGTCGTCTGAACATTCCGAGGCGCCATAGGCGTTGATCAGCGGCACCTTCGGGCAGCGGGCGAACCAGGCGCGGCAGAGATCGACCGGCAGCGGCTCGCCGGTCGAGATCAGCAGCCGCAGCTTCGCAAAGGCGCGCAGCACAGGCGCCTCGTCCATCCGTTCGAGGATCACGCGGAGCAGCGAGGGCACGATCTCAAGCACCGTGATGCCCGCGTGCTCGATCTCCCGTGCCAGCAGGATCGGATCCTGCACGGCTGGGGTGGCGCAGACATGGACGCGCGCACCAACCATGGGACCGGCAAGGAACTGCCAGACTGAGATCACAAAACTCTGCGGCGCAGTCTGCGCGATCACGTCCTTGGCCGTGAGGCCGAGCTCGTCGATGAGCGAGGCGAGATGGTTCGACAGCCCGCGCTGTTCGATCATGACGCCTTTCGGTGCGCCGGAGGAGCCGGACGTATAGATGAGATAGGCCAGGCTCGAATCCACGCGCCGCGCAGGGCGGCCCGGCTTGGTCGATGCGAATGCGATTGTCTCGTCGAGCTCGGCGACCCGGATGCGCGCGACCAGCGGTTCGAGCAGCGTGTCGACCATGGCGGACTGCGCGCGACCCGTCAGCAGCACGCTTGCGCAGCTCGAGCCGAGGATGGTTGCGAGCCGCGCCGGCGGCTGCTCGGGATCGAGATTGAGGAACGCCGCGCCCACACGCTGCACCGCGATCATCGCTGCGAGCAGGTCCGGTCCGCGATCCGCTAGCAGCGCGACCACGGTTTCCGCACCGACACCTTCGCGGGCGAGCCAGCGCGCGATAGCCTGGCTCCGGCCTGCCAATTCGCGATCGCTCAAGGACACATGTGCATCTGAAACCGCGACGGCATTCGGCGTCTTTTTCGCCTGCCGCTCGAAGCGTTCGCAGAGATTTCCGCGCGCTGCGAAGTTGACAGGCCTGCTCTTCGCCAGCACTTGCCGGCGCTCGGTGGCCGTCAGCAACGGCAGATGCGAGACGCGCTGCTCGGGATTGGCGATGACCGCCTTGAGCAGGGTCTTGAACTGGTCCGCCATGCTCTCGATCGTACCCGCGTCGAACAGATCGGTGGCATATTCGAAGAAGCCGGTGAAGCGGCCCTCGGCCTCGACCAGCTCGAGCGTGATGTCGAAGCGTGCGACTTCCGGATCGATTTCCAGCCGCCGCGTCGACAGGCCGGGGAAGCGCGCGGCTTCGATCGATGCATTCTGGAGGATGAACATGATCCGGAACGGCGGATTGCCGTCGCTCCTGCGCGCGACCTGCAACGCGCGCAGGACTTCCTCGATCGGAAGGTCCTGGTTGCGGTAGGCATCGAGCGTGACCTGACGCACCCGGCGCAGCAGCTCGCCGAAGGTCGGGTCGCCGCCGAAATCGTTGCGCAGGATCAGCGTGTTCGCAAACAGTCCGATCAGTCGCTCGCTTTCGATCTGGTTGCGGTTCGCGATCAGAGATCCCGTCGCGACGTCCTCATGCGAGGTGTGGCGGAACAGGAGGCACTGGAACACTGCGAGCAGCGCCATGAAAGGCGTCACGCCCTGGTCCTGGCTCAGCGAGCGGATGTCGGCGGAAAGGGCCTTGGAGAATTCGAAATGATGACGGGCGCCGTGACCGCTCCAGACCTCCGGCCGCGGCCGGTCGGTCCGCAGCGGCAGCGTGGTGACGCCGTCGAGCTGGGTCCGCCAATAGTCGAGCTGCTCCTTCGCGGCCGGCGTCTGCGCCCAGCTCTGCTGCCAGCGGGCGAAGTCGCGATATTGAAAGCTGGGCGAGGGCAACGCCGTCACACTCGCCTCGCGCGCGGCAGAATATCCGGCGGCAAGCGCCTCCCAGAACAGCCGCTGCGACCAGCCGTCGGTGACGAGGTGATGGACATTGACCACCAGCGCATGGCTGGATTTGTCGAAGGAAAGCAGCGTGACCTTCAGCGGCGGCTCACCGGCAAGATCAAATGCGGACTGCGCGAGCTTGAGCGCCTCGCGCCTGACGACGGCAACGCGCCGGTGCGGAGGGCAGGGTTTGAGTTTGATCCGCTCGAACTGTGGCGATGCCTGAAGCACGCGCTGCACAGGCTCGCCCTCGCGCTCGACGAAGACCGAACGCAGCGCCTCGTGGCGTGTGCAGATCGCAGCGAGGCTGACCTGAAGCGCAGCAATATCGACCGCGCCCTTCAGCAGCGCGACCTCGACCACGTTATAATTGTAACGCGTCGGATCGAGCCTTGAGAGCACATACATCCGCTGCTGCTGGAACGACAGCGGGGCGTCTCCTCCGGAAGCCTCCTGGCGCCATGCCGGCAGCCTCGCGTCGCGGTGCGCCGTGGTCTCGATCCGGGCGGCGAGAGCACCGACCGTGGCGCAATCAAAGATGTCCTCGAAGGAGAAATCGACGCTGAACCGCTCGCGCAGGCGCGAACGCATCTGCGTGACCGCGAGCGAATCCGCGCCGAGCGCAAAGACATCCTGATCGATTCCGACTTGCGGAAGCTCGAGCAGATCGGCCCAGGTCTCGGCAAGCTGGGTTTCCAGCTCGTTGCGCGGCAGCTGCGTCTCGTCGTCGTCGTGGGGCGCTGAAATCAGCTCGGCCAGCGCGTTGCGCTTGACCTTGCCGCTGGCGCCCTTCGGCAGTGCGGCCACGCTGTGGATCAGGCCCGGCACCTTGTAGGCGGCGAGACGCTTGCGCGCGAACTGGCGCAGCTGGTCCGAGATTGTCTCGGAATTGTCCCTGAGCACCACGACGGCGGCGACGTTCTCGCCGAGCTTGGCATGGGGAATGGCGAAGACACCGGCTTCCAGCACAGCGGGGTGCGCCAGCAGCACCTCTTCCACCTCGAGCGGTGAGATTTTCTGGCCGCCGCGGTTGATGACGTCCTTGATGCGGCCGACGATGAAGAGATAGCCGTCGGCGTCGAGATAGCCGAGGTCGCCGGTCCTGAACCAGCCGTTGCGGAAGGCGGCTTGCGTTGCCGCCTCGTCATTGTAATAGCCGCGGCTCATGTTCGGCCCGCGCAGCATGATCTCGCCATGCTGGCCGTGCGCAAGCAGGCGGCCCGCTTCATCCATGATCGCGATCTCGGGGCCTGCGGCACGGCCGACCGAACCGATCTTGCGCAACTCGAACGGATTGGCGGCGATCTGCGAGGCAGCTTCCGTCATCCCGTACGTTTCCAGCACGGGGACGCCGAAGATCGCCTCCAGCCCGTTGAGGATCGCGGGCGCAAGCGAGGACGAGGCCGAACGGATCACCCGCAGCGACGATGACCGGACGCGCTCGGGGCTCGCTTCCCCGGCCGTCAGCAGCGCGCGATGAATGGTCGGCACCGCCGTGTACCAGGTCGGTTGCAGGTCCCGCATCCAGCCGAAAAAGGACGGCGCGTCGAAACCATTGGTCGCGATCACGCTGGAGCCCGCCGCGAGCGCGGTCAGGAGGCCGGAGATCAGGCCGTGGGCATGAAACAGCGGCAGGACATTGAGCAGGCGATCATGTGGTGTGAGCGCGAGCACCCGGCCGGCATTCTGCGCCGAGAGACACACATTGCGGTGCGTCAGCGGCACCATCTTCGGGCGCGCGGCCGTGCCCGACGTCAGCAGGATGAAGGCGTCGTTCTCCGCGCGGGCGGCGCCGTCGGCACAGGCCGGGCCGATCGTCGGGCCAACGAACTCGCAGCCGCCGAGATCCGCCTCCGGTCCCGGCACGAAATCGACCACCGCGATATCAAGCGCCCTGGCGACGTCGCGGCTCGGCGAATTCATGTCCGCCCGTGTGACGAGCGCCGTGAGCTTCAATTCGCTGAAATAGCGTTGCAGCTCGTCCGCCGTGAAGTCGGGATTGACGGGGACGCAGGCGCAGGTCGATGCCACCCCGAGCAGCGCCAATGCACTGTCGGCCCCGCGCGGCAGTGCAACGGCAATTCGGTCGGCAGGTGTAATGCCGAGCCCGCGCAGCGTGCGGACGACATGCGCGATCCTCGTGCCGAGCGCGCCATAGGTCAGAGGAGGCCGGCCGGGAGCGAGCAGCGCGGGCGCCGCTGGCATCGCGCGCGCGTGAAAAGCGAGAATGCTACCGATATCGGCAAGGTTCTCGGTTTCGACGCCCGCGCCGGCCAGTCTATCTCCCGCCTCGGGTGCAATATCCGACAATGCCATTCCCTTTTGATCCGATTGGGCTATTCTTCCCTGGAGTTTGGGAACGCGTCCAGTCTGAGGTGAAGTTTAGGCCCCAAAATCTGTGGTTGAGGGACCTTAAGCCCTTTGGCGGAGGGAGTGTACGGCGGGATCACCATGCTGGAGAATGAGCCGGGGACTGAAGTCGGGTTGAAGCGTTGGCTCGAAGGCATTGGTCTCGGTCACTACACCGATCTGTTCGCGCAGCACCGCCTCGATCTCGACGTCATGGGCGACCTGACCGAGGCGGATCTTGCCGAGCTCGGGCTGCCGCTCGGCGATCGCAAGCGGTTGCAGCGGGCCATGGCCGCGCTGTTCAAGGCGGAGACAGTGGAGGCGCCGGTTGCGCCGGCGCGTCCGCAGACCCGCATAGAGGTTGGCGCCGAGCGGCGCCAGCTCACCACCATGTTCTGCGACATGGTGGATTCCACGGCCCTCTCGGCCCAGTTCGATCCGGAAGACGTGCGTGACATGATCGCCAGCTTTCGCGAAACCTGCGTGCGCGTCGTCAAGCATTACGAAGGCTTTGCCGCCCGCTTCGTCGGCGACGGTATTCTGGTCTATTTCGGCTATCCGACTGCGCATGAGGACGACGCCGAGCGCGCGGTGCGCGCCGGGCTCGAGATCGTGCGGGTGCTGTCGACCGCGCGCGCAATCGAGCCGCGCGGTGCGCTCAGCCACGCGCCCGCCGTCCGCATCGGGATCGCGACGGGCCTCGTCGTGGTCGGCGACCTCGTCGGTCAGGGTACCGAGGAGCGCGACTCCGCCGTTGGCGAGACCGTCAATCTCGCCGCGCGTCTGCAGGCGCTGGCGCCGCCCAACGGTGTGGTGATCTCCGCCTCGACGCAATCGCTGCTGAAGGGCAAGTTCGACTACCGCAATCTCGGCGCCCAGGCGTTGAAAGGCATCTCGGAAAAAACCCAGGCCTGGCACGTCGTGCGCGCCACGCGCGTCGAGACCCGCTTCGCCGCCGCCATGGGCACGCGACTGACCCCGCTCGTCAACCGCGAGGAGGAAATTGCGCTGCTGATGGCGCGCTGGCAGCAGGTCAAGGAGGGCGACGGCCAGGTCGTCGTCAAGTTCGGCGAGCCAGGGATTGGCAAGTCGCGCATCATCCAGGAGATTTTTGAGCGGATCGCAGGTGACCGGCATGGGCATGTCGCGTTCCAGTGCTCGCCCTATTACACCTCCACCGCGTTCTATCCCTTCGTCGAGCAGCTCAAATTCTCCCTCGGCCTCGACCGCGAGGATGCCTCCGCGCTGTCGCTGGCCAGCCTGGAGAATGCGATCGCAGCGGCCCATGGCGATATCGAGCAGGTGGCGCCGCTGTTCGCGGCGCTGCTGTCGATCCCGACCGGAGAGCGCTATCCGCCGCTGGACCTGTCGCCGCAGCAACAGAAAGACGCAACTGTCGCGGCGTTGGTCAATCATTTCCTGGGGCTCGCCCGCGAGATGCCGCTGGTGATGGCCTTTGAGGACCTGCACTGGATCGATCCGACGTCGCGCGAGGTTGTCGATTTGCTGGTCGAGCAGGTGCAGAACCAGCCGATCCTGGCCATCATCACGGCGCGCTCCGAATTCCAGCCGAGCTGGAATGCGCATTCGCACATCACAACGCTGGTGCTGAACCGGTTGAGCCGGGCGCTGCGCACCACGCTGGTCGAGCGCGTTGCGGGCAGAGAGCTTCCCAAGGAGGTCGTCGAGGAGATCATCGTCAAGACCGACGGCGTGCCGCTGTTCCTTGAGGAGTTGACCAAGACGGTTCTCGAATCCAACCTTCTGACCGAGCGGCACGGGCGCTACGTGCTGTCGGGCCCGTGGCGGCAGCTCGCGATCCCGGCGACCTTGACGGACTCGCTGATGGCCCGTCTCGACCGGATGGGGCCTTTCAAGCGGATCGCACAGATCGGCGCGACCATCGGCCGCGAATTCTCCTACGAGACCCTGCACGCGGTCGCCAACATGCCGGCGGAGCAGATCGAGGCGGCGCTGACCCATCTGGAGGAGGCCGGCCTGATCATGCGCCGGGGGCATCCGCCCGATGCGCTCTACTCCTTCAAGCACGTCATGATCCAGAACGCGGCGCATGACAGCCTGTTGCACAGTGAGCGGCGCAAGCTGCATGCCAGCATCGCCCAGGTCCTGGCCGAAATGTATCCGGAGAAGACCGATCGCGAGCCGGAGCTGCTGGCCCATCATCTGACTGAGTCCGGGCAGAGCGAAGGCGCGGCGAGCTTCTGGCTCAAGGCCGGCAAGCAAGCGGCCAAGAGCGGCGCCAACCTCGAGGCGATCGGCCATCTCCGCCGGGGCTTGAGCGTCGTGCAGGCCAATGCACGCATGCAGGGCGCCGACGAGATCGAGCTCGAGCTGCGGATCGCGCTCGGCAACGCGCTGATCGCCGCCAAGGGCTACGCCGTGCAGGAGGTCGAGGAGAATTACATCCGCGCCCTCGAGCTCGGCCAGCAGCTGGACGACGACGAAAAGGCCTTTGCGGCCACGCGCGGGCTATGGGTGTGCCATTTCATCCGTGCCGACCTCACCCGCGCGCATGATCTCAGCGTCGAACTGCTGAAATTCGCCAAGCGAGAGCGGTTGAATGAGGACACGGTGCAGCAGACTGGCTACCTGATCGAGGCGCACCGCTCGATCGCGATGACCATGCTCTATCGCGGTCGCTTCGCCGCCGCGCAGCATCATCTGCATCGCTGCATCGATCTCTACAGTCCCGATTTGCATTCCGACCTGATGGAGCGCCACGGCACCGATCCCGGCGTCGTCTCGCTGTCCTATCTCGGCTATCTCCTCTGGTTCCTCGGCCAGCCCGATGCGGCGCGCCAGCACAGCGAGCAGGCGATTGCACTCGCGGAGAAGATCCGCCATCCGTTCTCGCTCGCCTTCGCGCTCGTGTTCGGCGCCTATCTCTGCCAGCATCTGCGCGATATCGAGGGCACACGCGATCATGCCAACCGCGCCATGATCATCGCCACCGAACACAATTTCCTGCATTGGAAGCAGCAGGCCGCGATCCTGCGCGGCTGGGCGCTGGCCCAGCTCGGCGATGCCGATGAAGGCATCAGCCAGATGCGCTTTGGCCTCGATGAATATGAGGCGATGGATTCCTGGCTCGCCGGCTGCTGGTTCCGTTGCCTGCTCGCGGAGGCCTATGCCAAGGTCGGCATGCGCGACGCCGCCTTGCGCGCGCTGGACGGTGCGCTTGCGACCGCAAAGCGCACCGGCGATCACTCCTATCTCGCCGAGGTCTACCGCCTGCAAGGCGAGATCACCTTGTCGGATGGCAATCCGGCCTCGGTGCAGGAGGCCGAAGATCTGTTCGACCTGTCGCTGGAGACGGCGCGCAAGCAGGGCGCGTTGTCCTGGGAGCTCAGAACCGCGGTCAGTCTCGCGCGGCTGTCGCACGCATCGGGCAAGCGCGAGCACGCAAGCCTTCTGCTCGTGCCGATCGTCGGCAAGTTCAACGAGGGTTTCCTGACGCCCGACCTGAAGCTCGCCTTACAGCTGGTGCACGAACTCGGCGGCGATACACCGGCGCGTCCACAGGCCGATCCGGTGAAATGAGCGATCTGTCCGCCGCGCGGGCGCGCTACGTCGAGCTCATTGCGAAGCGCGAGCGGATTGCTTCGCAGCGACTGCTTGCCGCCCTCGCGTCGGTGCCGCGTGAAAATTTTCTGGCGAAGGGGCCCTGGCGCACCAAAACCGAGGCGGCGCGCAGCTATCGGCTGACACCCAGCGCCGATCCCGTTCATCTCTACGATAACGTGCTCGTCGCCATCGACGCGCGCCGCAAGCTCGACACCGGATTGCCGAGCCTGTGGGCCCATTTCATCGATCTGCTCGATGTCCGAGCGAAGGATCATGTGGTCCAGATCGGTTGCGGGCTCGGCTATTTCTCCGCGATCCTGTCGGAGATCGTGGGGGCGAAAGGCAGGGTGCGTGCAATCGAATGCGACGCCCGGCTCGCGGCGCGCGCTGCGAATTACCTGCGGGCCTATCCCAATGTCGAAATTATCAACGGCGACGGCTGTCGCGATATCGGCGAGCCGGCCGATATCATCATCGTGCATGCCGGCTTTTCGCATCCGCATCCGCTCTGGCTTGCCTCGCTCCGCCCGCGCGGTCGGCTGCTGGTGCCGCTGACGCAGCGGGACCGCGAAGGCGCCGCACTCAAGATCATGCGCCGGGGCAAGGGGTTCGTCGCCGAAGCGGTGCAGCAGATTCGGATCTTTCCGGGCCATGGCCGCGGGGTGACGGCACTCGACGACCGCGTCGCCGACTGGTGGCAACGCGCATCCGCCCTGGCGCCGCTGCGCTTTCGCGGGCTCGAGCAGGGACTGCCGTCGGATGGCTGACGAAGAGCCGAGTTTCACCTGTCCCGGTGAGGACGAGGTAAGACAGGCGCTGATCCTCACACGTCCTTCGTGAACTTGCTGATGACATTCATCAACGGCTTGGGCTTGAACTCGCTATCGAGCGGCAATGGCCGGTTCGGCTGCTTGTCCGGGCGTTTGACGTAGCCGTTGATCCAGCTGTAACGGTCGGAAATGCCCCAGGTCAGGACCGAGCGCACAGGTCCGCTGGTCGAGATCGCGGTCAGGAGATCGTCGACGCGCTTGGCGACGATGGCATCGCGCTCCGCAGGGCTTCCGGTCAGCTTCTGGTCGTCGACGTCGAGTTCGGTGACGAAGACCTCGAGGCCCCATGAGCGGACTTCGGTCACGAACTCGGCAAGCCCGTGGGTGTCGATCTCGAGCTCGGCATGCAGATGCGATTGCAGCCCGACCGCGTGCAGGGGCACGCCTTGATCCAGCAGCTCCATGATGAGGTTGCGGTAGGCCGCGCGCTTGGCGATGAATGAATCCTTCGCTGACTCGATATCGTATTCATTGATCGCGAGCTTGACGTAGGGATCGGCCGCTGCGGCCGTTCGGAACGCGAGCGGAATCCAGCCGTCGCCGAGATGCTGCGTCCAGAATGTATCGCGACGGTCCTTGGCGCTCCCGGGATTGTCAGGGATCGGTTCGTTGACGACGTCCCACGAGGTCAGCTTGTCCTTGTAATAGGACACGACGGTGTTGATGTGATCGACATAGGCGCGCTCGACGCCCTTCGAATCCTTGATCTGCTTGGTCCAGTCAGGAATGTCGTGATACCAGGCGAGCGTATGGCCGCGCATGGTCAAATCGTTCTTTTGCGCGAAATCATAGATCGCGTCGGCGCGCTCGAAGGCGAAGGTGTGCGCGTCCGGCCGGAGCATCGGCCATTTCAGCTCGAGCACCGGCACCACCTGCGTGCAATAGGTGCTGATGGCCTCGCCCAGCCGTGGATCGGCCTGCAAATCCCAGAGCGTGGCGGCCGCGCCATAGCCCTGATGACGCTGGACAAGTTTCGACGCTGGCGGGGCCGCGGACGCCGACGCGCCTGTCGCGAGCGTTGCGGCGCTGCCGAGGAGAAATTGGCGTCTGTCGAGCGTCGTCACGTGGTGGAAGTCCTTTCGGAACCAACGCGCCATCGTACCAAGCGGCGCCTTGCAGCGCCGCGGTTTCCTGTTGTTGGGTTAATTGTCGCGAATGTTCCGCTCAGCGCGCGTGGCGCTGCATCACCGCTTCGGCGATGTCGTAATAGTGAAGCGCGCCCTTTTCGAGCGTGAGATGGTCGATCACATAGTCGCGAGGCGCGAAGCTGCCTGCGCTCGCCTGCGACCAGAAGCCGCTCCAGCCGGCGATGAAGCCATCGGCATCGACGAATGTGCCGCCGCAGCGTGCGTCAAAATAGGGCACGGAGGACACGCCGCCTTCGTATCTCACGCGGTCCGGGAAATATTCCGGATCCTGCCACGGGCCGCCGCGATCCCAGGCGAATACGGGCACGCCGCTAGATAGCGCCTGCTGGCAGGCGATGCCCTGGCTCTCGTGCTCGCAGAGGAAGACCATGCTGCGGCAGCGCGCCAGCGCGGCCTTGTAGTCATCTTCCTTGTAATGGCCGTAGCGGATCACTTCCACCGAGCGGCCGCTTGCTTCGAGATGCTTGCGGATCGGTTCGATCAGCTCGCGATCATAGCGGTCATGGTCCCAGCGAACCTTGTCATAGAGCAGCACGTCGACGCTCTTCTGCGCGGCCGGCGTTGGCGTCCACAAATCGGTTTCGATGCCGACCGGCCACACCTCGATACGCGGCCAATATGGCCGGCACATCTCTGCATACCAGTCGCAGGGCACGAGGATCGTGTTCTCGTGAAACTCCTTGAGGCGCTCGGGCACGTCGACAGGATGGTTGTACATGACGACGCCGAGCAGCAGCGGGTTCTTCCACGCGAACCAGTCGAGCACGAAGGGGCGCCCGAGGATGCAGGCGAGCTCCTCCGGATGCTTGCGGATGTAGCTGTAGTCATTGACGCGATAGGGGATGCCGACCCGGTCGAGCCCAGCGCAGAGATTGAGGAACACGCGCCGCTGGCCGCTGATCCAGGATTTTCCGAGCAGCATCCGCCGCACCAGCGGCCGGACGTGACGGTCGCCGGGAAACCAGCGGTCGTCGCGCTCCTCGAAGAACAGATTGAGCGTCATCCGCCCGTCCCCGTCCCCAGGGGACGCCGGGACCAGGGACGCATCGGTCCCGCCATGGGGCAGGGAGCTCGGGTTTGCCCCTATGCGTTCGACAACGTCCATTTTAGCCACGTCCATACGTTAACCAAACGCCGGGCGACGTCTTGAAATCATGGTTTCTTTTCGGTGATCGCGGCGGCCCGTTCAAGGACAGGGCAAATTTAACGCTAACGCGCGAAAGCGGTGGAGCCATCCCATTCGGCGGCCGATTTGCAGACTTAAATGACTATCTTGGGAGATGCTGCGGCGCAGTCGAACCATCACGCCAAAGTCCAACTGATTAACGGCCGCTCGATTTCAAGGCCGCCGGTCCCGTGCACGCATGCTGAACCGCCATTTCTCCATCTACCTCGTCAGCTACATCCTGTCTGCTGCGATGGGCTTTTTCGCGGTCACCGCCTACACGCGGCTGCTGACGCCGGCGGAGTATGGCGTCTATGTCGTCGGCATGAGCATCGCCGGCATTCTGGGCGCGATCTTCTTCGCCTGGATCAAGCTGTCGGTGTCGCGCTATCAGGCGATGTCGGCGGAAGTGGATTTTCGCGGCACGGCGATGGTTGGCTTTGCACTGACCGTCCTTGCCATGTGTGCGGCGACCCCGCTGGTCTTCCTGTTCCGTAGCGACGTCAGTGTCGAACTGGTGCTCGCCAGCATGTTCGTCGCGATCATGTCGAATGGGTTCGATGTCGGCCAGGAGTTCGAACGTGCCAAGTTTCGGCCCTTTCGATTTGCGGCGATTTCGATGGTGCGCAGCGTGTCGAGCGTCGGATTCGGCCTGCTCGGGATCTGGCTTGGCTGGGGCGGCATGGGCCTGCTCGCAGCCTTTGGCCTCGGTTCGTTCGCCGGCGTCATCCTCAATCTCGTCAGCGATCGCGCCAGGGTCGCAAGCTTTTCGCGCAACCAGTTCATGCAGCTCGCGCGCTACGGCCTGCCGTTGACGCTGGCCGGATTGTCCGTCGCCGTCTACTCGGCCAGCGACCGGCTGATCGTCGCCTATTTGCTCGGCAGGGACTCCGCCGGCATCTTCGGTGTCGCCGCCGATCTGCCGCGCCAGTTCATGGTCATGATCGCCACCAGCGTTGCCGCGGCCACCGTGCCGATGGTGTTCCGCTCGCTGTCGGAGCAGGACACGACGCGGGAGCGGCTGACCGAGAGTCTCGAGCTGCTGCTTGTCGTCGTCGCGCCCGTCGCGGTCTGGCTTGCGCTCGCCGCAGATCAGGTCACGGGCACGCTCGTCGGTGTCGATTTTCGCGCCGGCGTGTCCGCGCTGCTGCCGACGCTGGTGCTCGCCCGCTGCTTCGGCATCGCCAATCAATTCTACGTCCAGCTCAGCTTCCAGCTCGCCGAACGGCCCTTCATGCTGGCGGCACAGTCGTTCCTCACGCTGGTCTTGAGCATTGCGTTGATGTTCACGATGGTTGCGGGTTACGGCATCTACGGCGCTGCGCTGGCGACGCTTGCAACCGAGGTGATCGGCTTCGTCGTCGCCGTCGTTCTCATGCGCCGTGCCCATCCCGTGCCGTTCGACGTCAATCGCCTGGCCGGCGTCGCCGCTTCTGCCGCGGCAATGGCAGCTGCGATCCTCCTCGCGCGGTCGCAGATCCATGGGACGGGTATCGCGGCGCTGATCATCGTGAGCGTTGCGGGCGGCTTTGCCTATGTCGCCCTCGCGTGGCTTCTCAATGTCGCCAATGTGCGGACGTTGTCGCTGCGCTTCCTGCGGACGTTCAATCGCAAGGCGCTAGGCGTCTAGGGGCGGTTTCGGCCTCATTCCCCTCGGAGGCGCGCATCCGGCTACGGCGCGGGGTTTGTTCCAGCGAGCAATATTGACCAGCAACTTCGGACCCGGAGGCACATGGTGTCCTGGTCGTCGTCCCTATGGGCAACTATCGGCGATGTAACGCTCTCGCCCGATAGGAGTGAATCGTTTGCTTTCGCAATACTTCCACTCATCCGGCCCGTCACTTGCACCGGTCCTGCAGCCGCGCTGTCCCAAGTGCGGTGGACACGTGAACCTGGTAAGAATTAGAGAGCCATCCGCATTGGACATCGGAATGTTCGATTGCGACTGTTGCCAGCACATCTATGCTGCCACAGTTGAAGCAGATCCGATGCGCTCGACAGCCGTCCTCTGGCTCGCCAGTCACGAACTCAGGCCGCCGACCTGACCGAGTGACCCGAATTGATGATCTGGAGGAATTCGTTCACCGCGAGAACCTGAAACTCTTCAGAAGGCAGCTTGATCTGGCCCAGGACAATGCCCGACGGCAGTGGCTATTGAAACGTCTCATCGAAGAAGAGGCGAAGGTTCCGGTCGCGGCCGGATGGCTGACGATGGGCGCACCATCAAGGAACTCTTGATGGAGGGTGTGTCATGAGCGGGTACATTATCAACAACAAGGGTGCTCGCGCTGGACTTCAGACCGGCACGGCCATCTTCGACCTTGCCGGCAGAAAGGTTTACGAGCTCAGGGGCAACGATATCTATCGTCTCTCGGGCGAATTGGTCGGCCATTTGCTCGATACGCCTGGCTCGGACAAGCGTCTGGATCGCCACAGCCAAGAGCTTCTTTCCGTCCGAGGACGCCCGGAATCTATCAAGTTGGAGAAGCCTGCCGTCCCGAAGCGGCAGCCGTCTGCCAGCTTCGCGCAAGCAATACGTCTCCGTCGGATGGTCCCCGACGCCACGTCCGATCGTCGCAAGAAGGAATGAGCGCGGAGCGTCATTGCAGCGGGGATCTCGTCCTCGTCGCGGCATCGTAGATCAGGATCTGTAGCATTGGAAACCTGCCCAGCAGTTCGGCCCCGGCTTTCTGAGCGGCATTCTGGTCGTCGTAATGCGCCTTCAAGCGACCGTCGACCACCAGCGAGAAGCCGTCCGTTGGCGCCACGTCGGCTCTTTGAACGATTCTCGGCTCACTCTCGTCTGCTGGTGCAGGGGGCTTTTTCATTGGTTCTTCTCGCATCGTTGCAAAGTCGAAGCGCCGGTCATTGTCCTGCATCGCGCCTCGCGTGATCGACTGCCATTATAGGCAACGAGACGGCGCGCTTGATGTTCCGCTATGCGCGGGAGATCGCCCGGACCGCTTCGATCCTTCCGACCGAATGGCTCAGTCGTCGTCCCTCACGATCTCTGGCTTGTCATACAAGACCGCGTTCAGCAGGGAATTGTGAACTTCGATCTTGCCGTTGTAGGTGATGAAGCCGAGCTTTCGAAACTTGTTCATGAAGAAGCTGACCCGGGAGCGCGTTGTCCCGATCATCTCGGCGAGCGTCTCCTGACTGATCTGCACTGCAATCGGTTGGGCGACGCCGTCTTTTCCAAAATTCGCCAACAGCAGGAGGAGCCGTGCGAGCCGCTTCTCGCTGGAATTGAACAGCTGGTCGATCAGGTCTTCCTCGATGCGGCTGTTTCGGCTGAGAAGGTACCCCATGAACAATTCGGAAAACTTCGGCTCGCTCTTGAGTGTCGCAAGCATCGCTGGCTTCGCGATGGACGTGATCACACACTGTTCCATCGCCACCGTCGTCGAAATTCGCAAGGGATGTCCGTTCAGGCAGCCTTCGCCAAAGAATTGCCCCGGCTCCATGATTCCGACCACCGCTTCCTTGCCCTGCTCGGAGACGACCAGAACCTTGATCTTCCCCTTCTGGATATAGAAAACGGTATCCGCAGCATCGCCTTGCGAAAACACGACCTGGTTCTTGTCGAATTTCAATATGGCTTTGCCGTCGCCGACCTTGGCGAGAAAGGTCTTTGGATCGAATGTTCCTTTCGGCGCTTTTGGCATGATGTCGTGGAAGTCCTCTGCAGGATCACCTCAGTTTAGCAGGCCGACACCTGGTCGGTTAGCCGAATCTTGCTTTCTGCCGGCTCATCATGAGTGCGGCATTAAGCTCCGCGATGCGGTTGGTCGTTTCGAATAGTGGGCGACGTCATCGAGTCCAGCAGCTAGGTCGCGTCTCCGTAGAGCAGAATTGCTCAGCCCTGTCGGAGGATTGGTCCGCAATAGCGGCAAGCCCCGCGCCGCTCAGACGACAGGCATCTGAGCCGTTTTGCACATCCCGCGCTGTCGCTCTGGTCTATTCTGAGCGGTGGCGGAAGTTCCGCAGTTTGTTGGTGAGGACGTGAACATGAACATATCCGGTGAGAGCCTTCTCGTCATATTGGTCGTGGGCGTTGCGGCTGGCTGGCTGGCGGGTCAGATCGTCATGGGTACGGGCTTGGGTCTGGTTGGCGATCTCGTCGTGGGAATCGCAGGAGCCTTCGTTGCGAGCTGGATATTTCCGCAACTTGGATTCCATCTCGGTTCTGGGATGGTTGCGCAGATCGTTGACGCAGCGATCGGCGCGATCTTGCTGCTCCTGATCATCGGGCTCGTCCGCGGGCGGAGCCGATGGGGCGGAAGCTGGGGCGGCGCTTGGCGGAAACGCTGGTAGCGCCTCGCGAGAGCGTGCGCTTGGAACGAACGTCGCCGGGGCTACTTGGTGATGGCGACCGGATACGATGCCCACTCATCGTATCCGATGAATGGCGGCCCTGGCTCGCAGCCCCTGTGCCAGGGTCGCTTCTTCCAACGTTCCCCTTCAGCCGCTACTTGGCTGCCACCGTCGGATCGACGCTGGATAGTTTGTGGACATTCCCGCACTTCGAGCATTCGAAGATCCGTAGATTGGGCCCGTCGCAACCTGCCGCGACGTGGATCAGCATCATGCGGGTTTGGCAGGCCGGACAGAGTGGCCGGGGTATGGGAATCAGCGTCGGTTCGGGACGAGCGTAGACCTCTGACATATGAAGCTCCTGCCGATATGGCGGGGTATGCCGCACCCGAAGCCGCCGCCGCTCGCAGCCGATTCGCCCGCTACGACGGCGTGAGCATGCCGCGCTCCCATGTCGGCCACTGTTCAATATTGCTCATATGCGGCAATTGCCTGATGGCCGGAGCGAGCGCTGGGCCGCCTCCGATCGCGGTGAGCCGCGCGGCCCGGGATGTTCGGATGGGATCGCTGGATCCTGGACTGTGCAATATTGCTCAGCAAAGCATCCGCGCACTGATCAATATGGAAGTACGTGGGGCGCGACCCCGGAGCCGCTGGCGGAGGCGTCCGTGCGCGAGAACCTTATCGGCTTGTGCGGGCATGTTCGGAAGCAAATCAGATATGAGCCCAACATTGCCGGAAATCCGCGCACTGCCACAATTGCTCGCCCGTTATCGCGAACCCGACAGCACGCGTGCGGTTTTTGAACTGGTGATCACGGCTGTGCCGTTCCTGCTCATCTGGGCTCTGATCCAGGGTGCTTTTAGTCACGGTTATTGGCCTGGCCTGCTGCTGGAGGCGCCCGCGGCTGGCTTGCTCGTGCGCCTCTTCATGATCCAGCACGATTGCGGACATGGCTCGTTCTTTCGCAGCCGGGTCGTGAACGATTGGGTTGGCCGAACTCTCGGTGTTGTGACCCTGACGCCTTACGATTATTGGCGATACAGCCATGCATGCCATCATGCGAACTCCGGCAATCTCGACCACAGGGGACTGGGCGACATCGACACATTGACCGTGGGTGAGTTTCTCGCGCAGCCGCGCGGGCGTCGGCTGCTATATCGTCTCTATCGGCATCCCCTGGTGATGTTTGGCGTCGGTCCCGCCTATCTCTTCATCCTGAAGCATCGATGGCCGGTAGGGAGAATGCGTGGCGGCTGGAGACCCTGGCTGAGTACGATGGGCACAAATGCCGCCATCGCGGTTCTCGTCGCTACGGCGGTGCGGTTGGTGGGCTATGGGCCTTTCCTGCTTGTGCATCTGCCCATTCTGATTCTGGCGGCGTCGATCGGTGTCTGGCTGTTCTACGTCCAGCATCAGTTCGAGCATACGTACTGGTCCCATGACGAAGGCTGGAGTTTTCACGAAGCTGCATTGCATGGTAGCTCCCATTACCACTTGCCGGCGGTCCTGCGATGGTTCACGGCGAATATCGGCATCCACCACATCCATCACCTGTGCAGCCGGATTCCCTGCTACCGATTGCCCGAAGTGTTGCGGGAGTATCCGCAACTCGCGGGTGTCGGACGGGTGACCCTGCTCCCAAGTCTGCGGTCCATGCGGCTGGCCCTGTGGGACGAGGAGCGGTTGCAGCTGGTCTCTTTCGGAGAGGCGTGGGCTCGGCGCGCCAGGTGAGCCGGTAAAACGCAACGGCTGCGGCTTGCGCATACGCATCTGAATCCTGCGCTACATCTCACGCCCGACAATCAATGTATCGTCTGCCTCGCCGGCATCGCGAGCGATGCGTCCTCCAACCACAGCGAAGCGACGATGGCACCATCAGGCCCTCTCAGCGGTATCCGCGTTCTCGATCTGACGAGCGTGCTGTTCGGTCCCTATGCCGCGCAAATGCTCGGCGACTGGGGCGCCGATGTCATCAAGATCGAGCCGCTCGCCGGCGACACCTGGCGCTACACCGGCCTGTTCCGGAACCGTGGCATGAGCGGCCAGTTCATGGCGGTCAACCGCAACAAGCGCAGCCTCGCGCTCGACCTGAAACATCCTGATGGCAAGGCGGTGCTGGCCAAGCTGATCCCGACGGTCGACGCGCTCGTCACCAATGTCCGCCCGGCCGCGATGGCCCGGCTTGGCTTCGGTTATGGGGACTGCGCAAAGCTCAATCCGCGGCTGGTCTATGCCGCCGCGACCGGCTTCGGCCAGGACGGCCCGTGGGCCGCGCGCCCGGCCTTCGACGAGATCATCCAGGCGGCCTCGGGCCTCGCATCGTCGATCGGATCTGACGATGAGCCGCAATTCGTCCCGAGCCTGATCGGCGACAAGATCTGCGCGATGGCGATGGTCGGCGCGGTGTCCGCGGCGCTGTTTCGCCGCGAGCGCACCGGGCAGGGGCAGATGGTCGAGGTGCCGATGCTGGAGACGATCGCAGGCTTCAACAGCATCGAGATGCTGGGCGGGCATGCGTTCGATCCGCCGATCGGCCCGACCGGCTACAAGCGCATGAAGAACCGGCGCCCGGTGAAGACGAAGGACGGCTGGCTGACGATGCTGCCCTATTCGGGCGATAATTGGTGCGCCTTCTTCGAGGCCGTCGGCCGCCCCGAGCTGATCGAGGAGCTCGGCGTGCGCGATCCCGTGCTGCGCTCCCAGAACATCGACAAGGTCTACGATCGCATGAGCGAGATCGGGCCGACCCGCACCACCGCGGAGTGGGAGGAGCTTTTGCTGCGGCTCGACGTGCCGCACACTGCTTTCGCCAAGCTGACCGAGATCGGCGAGCAGCCGCATCTTGAAGCCGTCGGCTTGTTTGCCGATATCGATCACCCGACGGAAGGTCGCATTCGCCAGGCGCGCCCTGCGACAAAATTCTCCGCGAGCCCGGCCGGCATCCATCGTATGGCGCCGCGGCTTGGCGAGCATTCGCGTGAAGTGTTGCGCGAGGCCGGGTTGAGCGACGCCGAAATCGAATTGCTCGTGGCGAACAAGGCCGTCGGTGCGCCGTAAAGCGGGCGCGCCATTTCTGTGATTCTGGTCACATCCGGCCAGGCTGCCTCCATGGGCGAACATTGCTTCGCGGCCGTCCCGCCATCGCCAGCCCCGGGCCAGCCTTGGCCGCCGACCGCCCTTTCGCCCGCACGGACCCTCGTATAAGAGAGTTTCGCCGCTGGAACGGACCGAATAATGCCGGAAACGGAACAGATGGTGGCTGCGAATTCTTAATCCAAAGATCGCAATCTGACGGATCATCGATGCAAGTGCGGACAGGCAACCGGGGAATGGCATGAAAGACCTGATGACGACGGCGCAATCCAATCGGGTGATGCGGCGTTGGGGGACTCCCGGAATTGTGATGTTCGCGGCGGCACTTGCCCTGGCCGCCCCGAGCGAAGCCTTTGCCGCCAAGCAGCCGCGCCAGACCGCCGAGGCGGTGGCGCCGCGCGAAGCGGGCGAGCCGATCATGGCGATCGTCTCGATCAAGAGCCAGCAGGTGACGTTCTACGATTCCGAGGGCTGGATCCTGCGCGCGCCGGTCTCGACCGGCACGACCGGCCGCGAGACGCCCGCCGGCGTCTTCGCCGTCATCGAGAAGGACAAGGACCACCACTCCTCCATGTATGACGATGCCTGGATGCCGAACATGCAGCGCATCACCTGGAACGGGATCGCGCTGCACGGCGGACCGCTGCCCGGCTACGCGGCCTCGCACGGCTGCGTGCGCATGCCCTTCAACTTTGCCGAGAGCCTGTTCGACAAGACCAGCATCGGCATGCGGGTGATCATCTCGCCGAACGATGCCGCTCCGGTCGATTTCTCGCATCCCTCGCTGTTCATACCGAGCAAGGAGGCCATCGCGGCAGCGCCTGGTCGTATCGGCAAGCTTTCTGCCGAGGCCGAGGAGGCCATCAGGGCTGCGGACGAAGCCAAGAAGGCTGCGGCTGCAGCGGCGAAGGAAGCGCAATCGCTCCCGGCAACGCTGCGCAAGCTCGAGCAGCAGAAGGCTCGCGCCGACGCCGAGAACACCTATGCCGACAAGCTGGTTGCCAATGCCAAGAACGATCAGGCCAAGGCAAAGGCCGACGAGCTGAAACAGAAGGTGGCGGCCAAGGCCGCTGATGCCGCAACCCAGCTCGACGCCGCCAAGGCCGCCGCGCAGCCCAAGCGCGACGCGGTTGCCGCGACCAAGGACGCGGCCAAGGTCGCCGCGGCCAAAAAGGTCGAGGCTGTGAAGGCTGCGCTAGATGCCAAGCTCGCGCTGGAGCCTGTCTCGGTCTACATCAGCCGTGCCACGCAGAAGCTCTATGTACGGCGCAACACCCACAAGCCCGCGCCGGATGGCGGCGGCGAGGTGTTCGACACCAGCATCGAGGTTCCCGTCACCATCCGCAATCCCGACCAGCCGCTCGGCACGCATATCTTCACGGCGATGGCGAAGAACGATACGGGTCTGCGCTGGAGCGTTGTCAGCATCGACGAGGGCGACACCGCCAAGGACGCGCTTGACCGCATCACCATCCCGCAGGAGGTGTGGGATCGCATCGCGCCGACCGCGTTGCCGCGTTCCTCGATCATCATCTCGGACGAGCCCTTGAGCGCCGAGACCAACTATCGCACCGAGTTCGTCGCGGTCCTGAGCAATCATCCGCAAGGCGGCTTCATCACCCGCAAGCCGACCGCGCCGTCGGTGGAAATGGCCAGCGACGATGGCTGGGGCGGTGGCTTCGGCGGCAACGGCTTCTTCTTCTTTGGGCAGCGCGATCCCAATCCGCAGCCGGTCAATCCGCGCCGCCGCGCCGGCCAGTACCAGTATTATCAGCCGGCACAGCCGATGCCGATGCAGCGGAGTTTTTGGTAAGGGCAGGGCTGGAGCATAGCTGCTCCGGCCATCACGGCCGGGCCGTGATCACGAGCGCCTGAATCTTCGCTTCGACCGGTCCCGAGCCATGGCGTTTCCGGATCGCCTCGGCGACGGCATCGGTCGCGGCCTCGAGCTTGCTCGCATCCCTGGCCTCGATCTCGCCGCGCAGCGGCGTTCCCTGGCAATACGCGATCGCGACATATTCGGCGGAGGGCGCACGGCTCATCGCTGTCTTGGTTTCGATCGATATGTCCCTGAAGCCTGCACGCTCGAGATCGGCCTTGATGACGGCCTTGTCGTGATAGCCGTGCGGCGTCCGCGCCATGAACAGTGGCGGATCGTCGGGGAACACCTTGCCGAGCGTGGCGGTCGCGTCATCGGCGAACACATTGTCCGCGATACGGTCCCACACGTTGAACAGATACGTGCCGCCAGGCTTCAACACCCGCCTCGTCTCGGCGTAGCCCTTGCTGCGATCCGGAAAGAACATCGCGCCGAACTGGCAGCAGACCACGTCGAACGCCGCATCGTCGAAGGGCAACGTCAGTGCATCCGCCTGACGCCAGGTCATGCGGGGATCGTCATTCTGACTCTGCCTGGCAACCGCGAGCATCGGCTCGTTGAGGTCGGTCGCGACATAGCGGACGCCTGAAGGCAGCAACGCCGCCACGGCCCGTGTGACCGCGCCGGTGCCCGCCGCGATCTCGAGCAGGTCCGAGGGCGATAGCGCAGCGATGCGCCTGGCAAGGTCGTCGGCGTAGACGGAGAAGATCAGCGGGACCAGATATTCGTCGTAAAGCTTTGGGACTGAGCCGGCGAAAACCTTGTCAGTTGCAGACATGCTTGCCTCGCTGAGCTCCGGGCCGGGAGGCGTTATGTTACCATGCATCGTCGGTCCGGCAACGGTGTGCCTGTCCTCACGTGCGGCGCGGCAAACGGGAGCTATGATCTCGCGCCGCCGACCTCGCGGATCGGTCGCGAGCCGTCCCAATTCATCGCCGCCTGTCTGACCTTGTCGAAAAACGGCCCCTTGGTGCCGCTGATATCGGAGATCTCGATGATCGTGCCCGGATGGGCCTCGGTGTCGAAATAGGCAAAGCGACCCTTGTCGCCGCCGATCTGACCCTCGTGACCGATCTTGTAGCAGAGCCCGATCGCCTTGTCGTAGAGCGCCTGGTAATCGTGGCTCCAATAGGACATGTGCTGGAGGCCCTCGTGGCCGGCGTCCAGAAATTCCTTGTAAAGCGAGGGCGCGTCGTTGCGCTGCTGGATCAGTTCGATCTGGAGATCGCCGGAATTGGCGAGTGCGATGCTCATCTCGACCGCGGAATCCTGGCCGCGATAGCGGAACCAGTCGGTCGTGACACGGTCGATGTAGTACCAGGGGCCGACGCCCATCACCTTGATCCAGTGCGTCATCGCGGCCTGGATGTCCCGCACCACATATCCATTCTGGCGCACGGCGCCGAAGATGCGGCTCATGCCCGCGCTCCCTTGATTGCTCTCCGCGTCTCGATCCCGCGCGGAGTTGACGTCTCCGGATTGACTAACGAACGATCGTTCGTTAGTCAATCCGTCATGGCTGTTCACCCCCCGAGCGCGGCGGAAGTGGCTGCGCCCACCACCCGTGAGCGCATCCTCAACGAGGCGCTCAACCTGTTTGCGCAGAGCGGCTATGGCGGCGCCTCGATGCGCGAATTGGCCCGTCGCGTCGGCGTCCGCGAGAGCAGCCTCTACAATCATTTCTCCGGCAAGGCCGCGATCCTGGAAGCGATCGTCAGCGAGCACGGTCCGGCCAGTTCCGCGAGCCGGCTGGAAGAGCCGCGCTACAAGCAGCTCGCGCGCCAGCCCGCCGCATTCTGCCGCCAGTTCGCGCTTGACCTGGTCGAGCAATGGTCCGATCCGCGCGAGCACCAATTCCAGAAGGTCATCACCGCCGAGCGCAACCGCGTGCCCGGCATCCGCGCCAAGTTCGCCGATCAGTTCTACGCGCGCGAGCAGCGCCTGATGACGGATTTTTTTCGCGGCTTCGCGTTGGCGGGCCTCGTCTCGACACCGGACCCGCGCGAAACGGCCCGGCTGTTCGCGGCCGGCCTCATTTACATCAGGCTCGAGCATTACGTGATGGGCGCGGCACCCTCGCCACGGCCGAAGGTGATCGAGGCGATCGACCGCTATCTCGCCTTCTTTCTGTCGCTGATTGCGGCGGGCGACGACGACAACAAGAGAAAAAGAACCAAGGGAGAGACGCGTGGCAAGGCTGCCCCTGATTGATCCGGAGACGACGAGCGGCGATATCCGCGCCTCGTTCGACCGCATGCCGGTCAAGCTCAACATCTTCCGCATGATGGCCCATGCCGAGGCCAACATGATTCCGGCGATGCGGCTCGGCAATTCGATTCTTCACAAGCAGAAGCTCAGCGCGGTCAACCGCGAGCTTTTGATCTTGCAGGCCGCGCAGCTCGAAGGCGGCGCCTATGAATGGCGCCAGCACGTGCCGATCGCGCTCGGCGTCGGCTGCACGCAATCGCAGGTCGACGCGGTCGAGCGCGGCGATTACGATTCTGCGGCGCTGAATGAGGCCGAGCGCGCGCTGCTCAAGTTCGGTCGCGAGGTCGTCGAGAACGTCCGCGTGCCTGACGCGATCTTCATCGCTGCGCGAAGACATTTCAGCGACCAGGAGATCGTGGAATCCATCGTCGCGATCGGCTTCTACATGATGATGGCCCGCGTCACCGAGGCGACCGAAACCGACCTCGATCCTGCCGCCGGCATGAAGGTCTATGACGGCGGCAAGACATAGGCGGCTGAGATGGCGGACACGGAGAGCAAGCCGGAGCGCTACGTCCGCCCGCCGAGTCCGGAGTCATTGGGCGAAGCGCCCGGCAGGGGACGCCTCAAGGGCCGCCGCGTCCTGATCGTCGGCGGTGGCCAGCGCGTGTTCGATGCCGCCACCGATCCGATCGGCAATGGCCGCGCCATGAGCATTCTTTGTGCCCGCGAAGGCGCGAAGGTCGCAGTCGCCGATCTCAACCACGCCTCGGCGCAGCAAACCGTCAAGCGTATCACCGACGAAGGCGGCGAGGGTTTTGCCATTGCGGCCGACGTCACCTCTGAAGCCGACGTCCGGCGCATGATTGCCGAAGCCCGCCGCGCCATGGGCGGTCTTGACGGCATGGTGCTGAACATCGGCACCTTCGGCAAGACCGGCCTCGACAATGTCAGCCCGGAAGAGTGGAACAGGATCTTCGACGTCAATGTCCGCGGCCCCATGCTGTGCTGTCGCGCCGCGCTGCCAATATTCGACAGCGGCGGCGCCATCGTCTTCATCTCCTCGATCGCCGCGCTGAAGGCGGGATCGCAGATGGCGGTGTATGATTCCTCCAAAGCCGCGCTCGGCGGTCTGATGCGCAACATCGCCCATCTTGGTGCGCGCCGTGGCATCCGCGCCAATCTCGTCTATCCCGGCCTCGTCGACACGCCCAACGGCCGCGAAGCCGGGGCCGGCCGCCCCAACCGCGGCAAGGGGCATGTTCCCTTCGGACGGCAAGCGACCGCCTGGGAGATCGCCTACGCCGTGCTGTTCTTCCTGTCGGATGAGAGCGTTTATGTCACCGCACAGACGCTGGCGGTGGATAGCGGCTTGAGCGGGATGTAAGGCAAGGCGCGATGCCTCTCCGATGTCGTCCTGGCTTTCGCTAGGACGACGGTGAGATTTGACGCGCCTCTGCTCCATCAGCTGGTCTTCCCGCCCCCTAGATTCACATTGCGCCCGCTAGCCATTCCCTCTAATTGTCTTGTACAAATGACCAAATAGCATGGTCGTGCGCTAAAGACGCGATCAGGGACGGGAAGCGCAGCATGTCGCAGGATGGTTTTGGCTTGGCTGGCGTCATCGGCATGCCGGTCGCGCATTCGCGCTCCCCGGTCATTCACAATTACTGGCTGAAGGCGCACGGCATCCGCGGTTCCTATGTGCCGCTCGCGGTCAAGCCGGAGCGGCTCGCGGATGCGCTTCGCGGCCTCGTCGCGCTCGGATTCCGCGGTTGCAACGTCACCATGCCGCACAAGCAGACGGCGATGGCGCAGCTCGCTCGAGTCAACGAGACCGCCAGGCGCATCGGCGCCGTCAACACCATCGTGGTCGAGGCAGACGGCACACTGTCCGGCTTCAACAATGACGGCAATGGTTTTGTGCAGAGCCTGCGCGACGCGAAAGCAGACTGGCGCGGCGATGCCGGCCCGATCCTGTTGCTCGGCGCAGGCGGCGCCTCGCGCGCGGTTGTCGTGGCGCTGCTGGAGAACGACGCACGCGAGATCCGGATCGCCAACCGCACCGCGGAGAAGGCGGAGGCGATTGCGAAGGAGTTCGGTTCCGCCGTCAGCACCGTGGCATGGGACGATCGCGCAGCCGCGCTCGGCGATGTCGCGCTGCTGGTCAACTGCACTGATCGCGGCATGGTCGGCAAGAGCGCGCTCGAGATCGATCTGTCGCGGCTGAACCCGGCAACGCTCACTGCCGATCTCATCTACACGCCGCTGGAGACGCCGTTCCTGGCCGGGGCCCGCGCGCGCGGCTGCGTCACCGTGAACGGGCTCGGCCTGCTGCTCAACCAGGCGCGGCTCGCCTTCAAGGCCTGGTTCGGCGTGATGCCTGACGTCACGCCCGAGCTGATCAAGGCGATCGAGGCCACGTTCTGAACCGCGGGAAGCTTTGTGCCATGACATTGCCGGCGGGCCCCAAGATCGACTGTCACATCCACGCCATCGATCCCGTCCGTTTTCCCTATGGCGCCGATACGCCGTACCGCCCAAGCGGGCAGGAGATCGCGCCGGCCGCGCAACTCATCCGTGTTTTCGACGCATTTGATGTTCGCCATGCGCTGGTCGTCGCCACCAACACCGGCTACGGCAGCGACAGCCGCATCCTGCTCGACACCTTGAGGCAGGGCGGCGGCCGCTTCAGGGGCGTCGCCGTGGTCGAGAACGACGTCGACATCCGCGAGCTCGAACGCTTGAAAGCCGCCGGCGTCATCGGCGTTGCCTACAACGTGCCGTTTCACGGCGCCGACTATTATCGCAACACCGCGCCGCTGCTGGAGAAGCTGGTAAGCCTCGGTCTGTTCCTCCAGATCCAGGTCGAGAACGATCAGCTGCTTGATCTGCTGCCCCTCATCGACAAATCGCCAGTGCGTCTGGTGTTCGACCATTGTGGCCGACCCTCGGTCGGCCGGGGTGTCAAAGGCAAGACCTTTCAGGCCCTGCTTGCGATCGGCCGCGAGCGTAACGCGCACATCAAACTGTCAGGCTATTACAAATTCTCGCAACAGCCGCATCCGTATAAGGACACCTGGCCGTTCATTGCAGCGCTTGTCGAGGCCTTCACGCTTGATCGCTGCGTCTGGGGCTCGGACTATCCGTTCCTGCGCGCAGCCGAAAGGCTCGACTACGGGCCGCTGCTCGCGGTGCTGACATCGCTGTTTCCTGACACGGGCGACCAGCAGCGCCTGCTATGGCGAACGCCGGCGAAACTGCTCGGCTTCGATGGATCATAACAAGGAAAGCAACGGGGAGGACATCATGAGGCATCTTGCAGGCACGCTCGCCATCGCCTTGGCAGCATCGCTCACCACGGGCGCAGCCCGTGCGCAGAACACCGTCTACATCCCCGACGTCATCGAGCTCTCCGGCCCCGGCGCCGTCTCGGGCACCAACTGGCGTGACGGCGTCCTGCTCGCAGTTGACGAGATCAATGCCGCCGGTGGCATCCTGGGTCGCAAGATTCAGACCGAGCATCTGGACACCCAGAGCAACCCCGGCATCTCGCGCGCGCAGGTGCAGAAGGTTTTGGACAAGGATCCCTATGTCGTGCTCGGGCCGATCTATTCCGGTTCGGTCAAGGTCAACATGGCGCTGACGCAACAAGCCGAAATCCCTCAGATCGTCGGCGCCGAGGCTGCCGACATCACCACGCAGGGCAACCCCTGGATTTTCCGCACCGCCTTCGGCCAGCAATTCTCGATGCCGAAGATCGCCAATTATCTGCACGACAAGCTGAACGTGAAAAGCGTCGCGGTGCTCTGGGTCAACAATGATTTCGGTAAGGGCGGCCACGACAATTTCGTGAAGGAGATGAAGGCACGCAACATCGAGATTGCGGCCGATATCTCCACCGAGCAGGGCCAGGTCGATTTCGGCTCCGATGTCATCAAGCTCAAGGGCGCCAAGGCCGATGCCGCCTTCATCTACACCAACGAGGAGGAGAGCGCGCGCTTCCTGATCGAGGCGAAGCGGCAAGGCCTGTCGACGCCGCTGTTCGGCGAAACCACGCTGCTCAGCCAGAAGGTGGTCGAGCTCGCCGGCTCCGCCGCCAACGGCGTGCGCGGTCATGTCGGCCTCAGCGCCGACGCTCCGATTCCGGCAATCGAGGAGTTCACCAAGAAGTTCAGCGACCGCTTCAAGTACCGCCCCGATCACAACGGGATCAAGGGCTACACCGCGGTCTATCTCGTCAAATATGTCACCGAGAGGATCGGCAAGTTCGACAGCAAGGCCTTTGGCGCGGCGATGAAGGGCCTGACGCTGACGCCTGACAAGGCACCGGGCATGCTGATGGAAGCCAGCTGGGACCAGAACGGCGACATCGACCGCGCCAGCTTCCTCGCCGAGATCGTCGACGGCAAGCAGAAGATCGTGGAGACGCTGCCGAAGCTGAATGGCAGCAAGAGCGAATGAAGGGCGCGTAGGCAAGACGTGCCGTCGGATGACTCCGCCGACGGCACAACCCGCTTCATCCCTTCGTTGCGACAGGCCTGCTTTCCTGTCCTAGTGGACCGCGCAATTCCCTTGCGCGGTGTTTTTCTTTGGTGCATCCTCTGGTAGCGGCAGCAGATTGGCCGCGGAAAGCTTATTTTTGCGATAACTTTATTTCAGGAGTGTGCCATGGCAAGGCGTGGCAACATTGCAATACTCTTTATGCTTGCAGTCTGTCCTCCTCTGCATGCAGATGCTCGGCCTTATGAGAACGGACCGGCGTTGAGGTCACTCGATAAACTTGGTTCGGATCTTGCGCCTGTGAATCGAGCGCCCGGAGCTTCTCAAGTTGCACCGGATATTCTGAAGTTAAGTGGATTCTTCGATTTTCTGCGTACGGTGCAGCAGGCCCCGGCACCGCGCGAGCCTCCAGCTCCGAAAGCACCGGCACCACGCGAGCCTCCAATTCCGCGTCCTCCGCCAGGTGAGCAGCCGGTTCAGCTGCAATTGCCGGCTCCACCTCCCATGGCGCCACCGCGCGAGCCGCCATCGACGCCGTCGCCCGCAAAGTGAAGGTCGAGATGTGCAAGCAGCAGAAGGCGGAGGCGCAGCTTGCCGGGCAGAAACGGCAGGAAGCGATTCCCGCGGCCGTCGCCGATACGTCGGCCGAACCCGATCTGACTTGGGACGTTCTGGGCTTGCGGGTCGGCCGCAAGACGGAGATCATCGCCCTTGTCGCGTTTATGCTCTCGCTGGGCGGTGTCCTTTGGCAGGTTTTCAATTTTGCCCGTGGCGCGGTGGTTCAGCTGTTTCCTTCCGATCAGATTGTTCTGACGACGGTCGAAAAGCTCGGCAAGAACTATCGCAGCCAGGACAACAATCTCGCGCTCATTGCGACCATGGCCTATTCCAACGAGGGGGATGTGGGTCACAACGCAATTGTGCGCCGTGAATACATAACGATGACGTTCGGCGACCGTACCGTCGAACACAGATGGTATGAGTTCGGTAGCTCAGATCTCAAGGATGGCGCGCTGGAATTCAAGCGCGACAGCGAGGCTCGTCCGTTTCCGGTCAACGCAGCCTCGGCCGTCAGTCACGAGACGTTGTTCGCCGCGTGGGAGGTTGATTGCGGGGAGGGCGACAAGAAATGCGATCCGCGGGGCAATTTCGTCCAATGGGACGACTTCCTGGCGGCTGCCAAGGCTAACCATAAGCTCGTAATTACGACGAAAGCCATTGTCTATCCGTCGACAGAGTTGACCGCCTCATGCGAAATCAAGCTGCGTCAGTGGGAGATTGACGTGTTGCAAACGGACCAGTGGTTGTCGGCAACGTGCAGCCAGCCTGGAGCCCCGGCTGTGCTGAGAGTTCCTTTGCAGGGAAAATCTGCCAAGTGACGGGTCGAGGTCGCGCGACTGCTGCCTGCAATTTGTAAGGCCGGCCGCGACGTGGCCTGGCAGCCGGCCCCAGGATCGGATTGCATCGCCACCGCTAGCAGCGCCGGCCGATCGCGGGCATGATGAGCCCGTTGATTCCGGATGCTGTTTTATGAAAACCACGCTGCTGAATGCCGAAGACTACACCCGTGCGCCCTGGAAGAACGGCGGCGGCGTCTTTACCGATATCGCGGATGCGCATCGGCCCGGCACGGTGGTGAAGAACTGGGACAGCCTGCTGTGGCGCTTTGCGTCCACGCCGATCGTTGCGCCCGGGCCGTTCTCGCACATGCCTGATATCGATCGCTTGCAGATGGTGATCGGCGGGCGCGGGCTGGTGCTGAAAGCCGGGGGGCAGGAGCTCGACGAGCGCGAGCCGTTCACGACCGTCCGCTTCACCGGCGAGATGGAGATCGTGACCGAGCTCGAGGCCGGCCCGGTCGAGGTCGTCAACCTGATGGCGCGGCGCGGTGCGGCGGAGATCGAGCTGGTGGCGCTGAAGGAGCCCGGCGAGCGGCCATTGCCCGCCGGCACGCATCTGGTATACGCGCTATCTCGCGATTGTGACATTCAACTCAAGTGCGAGGAATTTCTCGTTTCCGGCGGCAGCACGCTGAAAATCGAACTGACCGAGGCGTCCAGGCTGACGCTCGTTTCGGGACTCGCGGTACTGGCATCGATTCGGCTCGTCAGCTAGGCGGCGGTCGTGCGAATGCGCACAATCCGTGCAACTGGCTAGGTTGACGCAGCCGATCCGGAACACGATATGTGCGGGCATAAAGACCGCCGCTGAAGGCCAGGATATGAACGCGCCAGACAAGGTTCCCGCTACAACACTATCCGACGGTGTCGTCGATTGGCTGACCACGGGGACGCACAACGAGCGCTTCATCGACAACATTTTTGCCGAGATGTGCAACCGCATCCAGCAAACGGGCATTCCGCTGAAGCGGTCGACGCTTCACGTGCTGATCCAGCACCCGCAATGGTTGGGGGCGCGTTTCATGTGGGCCGACGGCATGCGCGAGGCCGAGATTGCGCGGGTTGATTTCGATGTACGGGAGCGGTCCGAATATATCGGCAGTCCTGCCAACGAAATGCAGAACGGCGCCACTGAAGTGCGTGAGAATCTGGAGCAGGATCCCGCGCTTGGCCGCAAGCACGCGCTCTATGACGAGATGCGGGCGAGGGGCCTCACCGACTATGTCGCCTGGCCGCTCTACCACACGCTCGGCAAGCGCCATCTGGTCACGTTCGCAACTGATCGGCCCGGCGGATTCGACGCTGCGCATATCGTCGCGCTGAAGAAGCTGCTGCCGGTGCTGGCGCTGGTCAGCGAAATCCGCATCAAGAACCGCCTGGCGCGCACGCTGCTGGAGACCTATGTGGGCTCCCATGCCGGCGAGCTCATCCTGGCCGGCGCCACCCGCCGCGGCACCGGCACGACGGTGCGCGCCGCGATCATGATCTGCGATCTCAGGGATTTCACGAAGATCTCCGACAATTGGCCGCGCGACGACGTCATCGATCTCCTCAACGATTATTTCGACGCGATGTCCGACCCGATCGCGCGGCATGGCGGCGAGATCCTGAAATTCATCGGCGACGGCCTGCTCGCGATCTTCCCGCTCAGCCAGCCCAACGCATGCGCCAATCTGTTGCGCGCCGTTACCGAGGCCCGGAAGGCGATGGCTGCGCTCAACACGCGCAACAACGGCACGGGCCGCGCGCCGCTCAACTATGGCATCGGCGTCCATGTCGGCGACGTCATGTACGGCAATATCGGGTCATCAAGCCGGCTCGACTTCACCGTGATCGGCCCCGCCGTCAACATGGCCTCGCGCCTCGAGGCGCTCACCAAGCAGGTCGGCAAGCCAGTGCTGCTATCGCGCGACTTCGCCGAGCTGGTCGCTCGCGAGTTTGAGCTGGAGCGGGTCGGCAAGCATGCTGTGCGCGGCTTCAGCGATCCGATCGAGCTTTTCGCGTTTGAGCCGTCGCCGCGGACGTAAACCGCGCCGCGCGACGCGCGCTGTTGCCAAGGCGCGAGCGTCGAATTACGCTCCGGGTTCGCCACATCAGTACAGCATCAGCCGCATCGTCATGCCCAAATTCCTTCGCGTCGGCCTGCATCAGTCGAACGTATCAGGGTACACGTCGAAGGCGTGGTGCGTGCGGCGGGTCGGTTCGGCGGTGTTCCTGAAATGGGGCGCCGTCGAAGTGCAGGGCGCCGGCAACGGCCGCAAGGTTTACTGGACACACCTGCCGCAGGAGAAAACGATCCGCTGCGGCACGGCGCAGCGCGCCCAGGATTACACCAAATCCGCCATCGCACGGCGGCGCAGCCATGACTATGAACCGCTCAGTGGCGCCATTGGGGTCAGGAGAAGATCTCCCAACGGCAGCGCCGAGCTCAAGCAGACGCTCGCCACGATCCTGATCGTCGACATCGTCGGCTCCACGGCGAAGGCCGCAAAGCTCGGCGACGCGCGCTGGACCAAGGTCATGGGCCTCTACTACGCCGCGGTCCGCAAGGAGCTGAAATCGTCGCGCGGCAAGGAGGTCGTGACGACCGGCGACGGCGTGCTTGCGACCTTCAAGGCGCCGGCGGCTGGCATCAATTGCGCGACTGCGATCCAGAAGGCCGTGCGCACGCTCGGCCTCGAGATCAGGGTCGGCCTTCACGCCGGCGAATACACGATCAGCGGCGGCGAGATGGTCGGTCTCGCCTTCCACATCGGGACCCGCGTTGCCGCCAAGGCGCGCGCCGGCGAAGTGCTGGTCTCGAGCGCGGTCAAGGACCTGCTCGCAGCGCAATCCCAGATCCGCCTTCGGGATCACGGCAGCCACCAGCTCAAGGGCGTGCCGGCGCGGTGGCGGCTCTATCGGGTGGAGGGTTGAAGGAGGCGAGGCCGATCTCGCCGTCCTTCCCGAAGCGCTCTCGCGTAAGATTGTCTGCCGGGCCTTGCAAGACGCAGATGATCGCCGGCCGGGAATAAACACAAACCCGAATTGATCCTCACCAGGGGAACCGCGGCATACGCGCGGCGCGCGTTTGCGCGCGGCGGCGTCGCGATGGGGCGGAGACGAAACACAACAACAGAAGAAGCCGGAAAACCCTGGGAGTACCTGATGTCGTTGGAGAGGTTTGCAAGCGCCGCACGGCTGTGCGGCGCGGGGATTGTCTTGTCGTCACTGTTGGGCAGCGAAGCGCATGCGGCCGATCTTCTGACGAAAGCGCCGCCTGTTCCTTATGCTGCGGCCGATGATTTCTGGACGAGGCCGTATCTGTTCGGCGATCTCGGCAGGACGCGGCTGAAGGAGCAGGGCATCTCTCTCGCGCTGACGCTGGGCGACGAAGCCGTCACCAACCTGTCGGGCGGAGCCAGAAACACCGGCGCCAATGCCGGTCAGCTGGCGTTTCAGGCAAGATTCGACCTGGCGAAGCTGGCCGGCCTCCAGGGCGGTACCGTCGGCCTCACGCTGGTCGACCGCTTCGGCAACAATTTGAATAGCGAGGCTGACATTCCCGCCCTGCAGCTCACCAATGAGGTCTTTGGCCGCGGCACCATTCTGCGCCTGACCGAGCTTTACTACTCGCAAAAGCTTCTCGACGATCGCCTCGAGCTTAAGGGCGGCCGTCTCCCCGTCGGCTCCGACTTCTTCTTCGGCGAGTGCGATTTTATCAACCTGACCTTCTGCGGCGGCCAACCCGGCAACATCCTGGGTGGCTACATCTTCAACTGGCCGGTGAGCCAATGGGCCGGCCTGGCCCATTTCAATCTGACCAAGGAATGGAAGATTTCGGTCGGCGTCTACGACGCCAATCCGAATCATCTGACGACGTCAGATCCGACGATCTACTTCCTGCCCGGCATTCCTGTCTCGAGCCCTGCGGCGGGTGTGCTCGTCCCGGTGGAGTTGACCTGGACTCCGAGTGGTCCCCTGAACGGGACCTGGAGATTCGGCGGCTGGTACGACAGCGCGTCGACGATTGATGGCGGCCTCCCGGGCATCGTTGCGACAATTCCGGGCGCCGGTGGTGTCCCGGATCAAAATCTGGGAGATCAGCGTGGTCGCTTCGGCGTCTATGAGTCGATCCTGCAGCGGTTGACCGTCGATGGTCCCAAAACGCAGGGCTGGTACACGTTCCTCAACACGACCGTGGCCGATCACCGGACGTCGTTCCAGGACTACCAGATCTCCTGGGGCGTCAAGCACAGTGGAACGTTCGCCTCGCGCCCCGATGACGAGGTTGGCTTCGCGGTGGGCACGACTCATGTGAACTCGGCAGCCCTCGGACCGAATGCAGGAGGTAACGAAGTTCCGATCGAGCTCTGGTACGGATTGCAGGCAACCGGCTGGATGAACCTCAAGTTCGACGCCCAGTACGTCATCAATCCTGGCGGGCGCGGGTTTAATGCCGCCGGTGTCAAGACCGACAACGCGTGGGTGCTGGGTCTGCGCACCGCGGTCCGGTTCTGAGGCGAGGTGGAGCCGGAGCATTGAGCCGACGTTGCCGGATCAGGCGGACACTGGCTCAGATTGGTGCTGGACCGGCAGGCAGAAGCGTGGACGGCTCTCGCTATGGCTGCCACGCCGAGGCCATGCCATCCAGTTCACGTCGCACACGATCGACGACGCTGCCCCAGTCGCCTCTGGTGGGCTGCCTGAACAGCCGCATCGACCGATACCACGGGCTATCGTCGCGATCGAGCAGCCAGCGCCAATCCGGGTTGAAGGGCAGCATCGTCCAGACCGGTGCGCCAAGCGCGCCGGCGAGGTGAACGACGCTGGTGTCGACCGAGATCACCAGGTCGAGACAGGACACCAGCGACGCGGTCTCGCTGAAATCGGTGAGCTGCTCGGTCAGGTCGACAATGTTGGAGCATTCGGCAAGGAAGGCGCGGTCCTCATCGCGGATGCCTTTCTGCAAGGAGACGAACTGGACGTCGCAATCCAAGAGCGGCACAAGCGCGCGTAGCGCGATCGACCGGTTGTGATCGTTCTTGTGACCCGGGTCGCCCGACCAGACCAAGCCCACGCGGAATCGCGTGCGGGGGCCAAGCCGGCTCTCCCACGCCTTCACGCGCTCCGTCGACGGCGCAGGAAGATAGCCATCCGCGAACGGAATCGTATCCGGGCGCGTCCCGAACGCCAGCGGCAGGCTGCCGAGAGGACAGTGCAGGTCGAATGCCCGTGACGGCGTCGACGATCGGTCGATACAATCTGCGACGCCGCTGATCCCGGCCAGTAGCCGCCGGACTGCAGGCTTGACCTCCAGGACGACGCGAGCCCCGGGCGCAGCTACCATCGACGCGTAGCGCGCAAACTGGATGGAGTCGCCGAGAGCCTCGTCGGCATGCAGCAGGATGGTCTTGCCCTCGAGCGGCTGGTCGCCCAGCCAGCGTGCTTGCGAAAACCCACGCTCGGCAAGGCCCAAAGACGGCGCTTTCCAACGGGCCTCGCGTCCCAGCCAGCCCCGCTCGAAATCTCCGGTCAGCATCTGCAGCAGCGCGAGATTCCAGATCGTGTCCGCATTGTCGGGGGCGACCGCGAGCGATCGGTGAAACGTCGCGAAGGCGTCATCCAGCAATCGCAGGCTCCACAGCGCCCGCGCCTTTTCGTTGAGTGCTGCGGAAAAATTGGGACGAAGCGCGAGTGCGCGATCGAAGCTCGCGAAAGCCTGCTCCACGCGGCCCAGCCGCGAATGCAGCGTGCCGAGATTCTTGTGCGTTTCCGCCTCGCCAGGGTTCAGCGCGATGGATCTCTCTAAGTCCGCCTGGGCCTCCGCGAACCGGCCCAGTCGCTGCAGGCAAAGGCCACGCGTTTGATACAAAGGTGCGACATTGGGATTGAGCTTTTCGAATGCGTTGAAGCATTCCAGGGCTTCGGCAAACCGGCCGAGATTGAACAGCGATTGGCCCTGTTTTGCTGCCTCCAGGCTCTTCGCAATCTGCAGATTTTGCGGCGCGGATTTTGGGGAATGTTTGGCCGCGGCCCGGCGCTCTTGGCGGTTCATTGGCTGACCAGAAATGGAGACGACGTCCCGTCGCGGCATTTTCTGGTGCCAGGCTGGTGCGAGGCTGGCGCTGCCCGAAAGGCTCACACAACGAGAGAGGCCGCCTTCGCGGCGGCCTCACTTCCGTTGTTACCATCGACCGGGACCGACGCCGATCGTAACGCCTGGTCCGTCATACCCGCCGTCGTAGTAGCCGCGGTCATAATACCCACGATCATAATAGGTGCGGGCCGGCGCCTGATAGTAGCCATAGCTGTCGCGCCACCTCGTGTGGCGGTGTCGGCAATTTCCAACGCCGGCCATCAACTGACCGCCGCTCATGGCGGGGCCCTCGGCGCCGACCGCGTTGTTGCCTGAGCTTGTGCAGGGACCCGGGCCTTGAGCGAAGCTCGGGGTTGCCATCGCAGTCATTGCAATCGTCGCGGCGATCACGCCAATGCTTGGAACGATCCTCATATCTGTCCTCCAGTTTCGAGAGGGATCAACGACGCGTAGCTGCTGACGTTCCCCGCGATGCGCTGATGCGGGGGATGCGGAACATGCGAGCCTCCCTCTTCGCCTCCGCTCGGTTCCAGCTATTCCAGGATCCCGCGAGGGTCAGGCGGATGGAGTTCCATTCGGATCGCGCTCGGTCAGGAACTGACTGATGGCGTCGAATGCCTGCATGCGGTTCCTTTCGAGCAGCACCATGTGGGTGCCTTCGCCGATTTCCACCCATCGACGGTATGGCGCCCGTTTGAGCGAACTGAAGAAATTTTGCATCGTGGCCATGGTCACGTCGCGGTCCCATTCGGCGTGAACGAGGAGCACGGGGACCCGAATGTCGTTCGCGTCGTAGATCGTTTTGCCTGCGCTCCAATAATCGCGGATATCCTGGATCGGACCGTTCACCGCGCGCATCACACGGGGGCGCTCGGTGTTGCCTTGCGGATCTGACGCGAGCGAGGCTTCCGCCCAGCGCTCGAACCAGCCTTCCGGGATCAGGCTCGCGCGTGCCGCTTCCGGCGCCGCCGCGAGCCAGCGCTCCCTGAAATCGAGCACGGGGACCGTGCGGTAGCCACCGAGCGCGCCGCCGGAATCGATCGGGGCAGGGGTGTTCAGCAACCACAGCGGCGCGACCAGCGCGAGCCGCACGACCTTGTCGTTGTTGCCAGCAGTATAGGCGCCGGCCACCGAGCCGCCCCAGGACATGGCGACGAGATTGAGGCGCGGGATGCCGCGATGCCGAAGGATGTAATCGACCGCGCTGGCGAGGTCGCGCACTGCGACATTGGTGCGAACGAGCGGCGCGGAGTCCTGCGCCGGCGCGTCCATTTCCGGCGGCCGGGTCGATCCGCCATAGCCGCGCACGTCGAGTGCGAAGACATCAAAGCCCTGCGCGGCGAGATGATCCATGAAGGAGCGGCCACCGAACGGCACGTCGAAAAGGCTCGCCGACGAATAGGTTGCGCCATGGACCATCAGGATGGTCCGCTCGGCGGAAAAGGCCTTCTGCGCGCTGGCTCGCTTGTTGCGAAGGTGAAGCGAAATGCCGGGCGTGTCGCTCGGGACAGCGAGATCTTCGACCACGAGATCGGGCCTGTATCCATGTGCGGGAATGGTCTGGTCCATCATCAGTCTCCCTTGATCAGAGGAATTGCCAGGCGAAGCGCTCGCCGCTGCGCCTGATGCGCCCAGTGGAGGACTCCGCGAAATGGGTGGTGAAGACGGTTGCGCCGCTCTCGGCCGCATCCTCCAGCACGGCGTTGCGCGAGCGGAGCGCGGCTTCAGGGAATTCGCAGAAGCAGGAGTTGAGCGAGGGCTCATAGACCTGGAGCGGGTGATGCATCACATCACCCGCAAACAGCGCTTGCTCGCCGCGAGAGACGAGGCGGATGGAGGCGTGGTCGACACTGTGGCCTGGCGTCGGGATGAACGAAATTCCCTCCTGCACTTCGCCGCCGTCAACTGTGACCAGCCGTGCCAGGCCCGCATCGATCACCGGCCGCACGCTGTCGTCATAGACGCGATCGGCGGGCTTGCGCAGCGCAGGGCCCAAGGCCGGATTGGCCGCTGGCTCCCCACCATTGGCCAGACTCTCGCCATAGGCCTGCTCGACGCGAGAGAAGATGTAGGTGGCGTTGGGGAACGTCGGCGTCCAGCAACCGTCGACGAGGCGCGTGTTCCAGCCGACGTGATCGGCGTGGACGTGGGTGAGGAGCACATGGTCGACGTCATCGGGCCTGACGCCAGCAGCGGCCAGCCGCGCAAGGAAGGGCTCGTTGAGCCGATGCAGCGGCGGAATGTCGGGCCTGTTCTTGTCGTTGCCGGTGGCCGTATCGATCAGGATGGTGTGGCGCGGCGTTTTGATCAGCCAGCTGTGGATGCTCTGGATGAACGTGCCGGTCGCAGCATCGAACGAGCCGGCCTCGAGCCGCGACCGCTGGCGCTCCAGCGCGTCCGGATCCGCGCCGGGATAGAGCGTGTCGAACTGAAAGGCTGCGAGCGACAGTTCGTCGATCCGCGTGATGACTGCATCGCCGACGTGATAGGTCTTCGTCTCCTTCGTCACTGAGAGATCCTCCGCTTCGGTCGGCGCCGGACGCGGCGTGATTGCCGACATCCTGGACCCGCCGCCGTGGCTGTGAGGTACGCGCCGGGCTGCGCCGCCGGGAGGGCCGCGGCCCCGATACGTCCAATCGATGCCGGTGATATCTGGGCGTTCCGGCGGCCTGCCTTTTCATGTCCGCGCGAAAGCCTTAACTTCTCTCAGCGCGGCTCGTATGGCCGCGATAGTTTGCCTTGAACGGAGGTGCCGCGATGGCGGATGTCGAACGCGGTCCGGGCCGGTCGGCCGACGATGCCGAGCTCGCCGAGATCGATCTCGGCCTGTTGCTCGCGTTGGAGGCGCTCTTGCGCGAGCGCAATGTCACCCGTGCGGCGTCGCGGCTGAACATCGGGCAGCCGGCGCTATCGGCCCGGCTCAACCGATTGCGGCAGGTGTTCGCCGATCCGCTGTTCGTGCCTGCGGCGGCGGGGCGGGGCGTGGTGCCGACGACGCGAGCGGTGGAGCTACAGGCGGAGCTTGCGGAGGTGCTCGGCAAATTGCGCCGCATGGTGGAGGGACCGGCTGCGTTCGATCCCGCGCGCGACCAGCGAACCTTTGTCGTTGCCATTCACGAGAATCCGGCGGTGACGCTGGCGCCGGGTTTCGTTGCCCAATTGACGACGATGGCTCCCCGCACGCGGCTTGCCCTTGTCCACCCCACGTCCGACATCGTCGATCGCCTCGAACGAGGTGAGATTGATATCCTGGTCACGGGACCCGGCGGGACCAGCGGCGAGCTGATGCAGCGACCGCTGTTCGAGGACAGCTTCCTGACCGCGCAGCGCAAGGGCCACCCGCGCGGCACAGGTACGCTCGATCTCGACACGTTTTGCGCATCCGATCATCTGCTGATCTCCGCGGATGGCGGCGGTTTCGCAGGCCTGGTCGACGACGCGCTGTCCGCGCTCGGCCGTTTCAGGCGCGTCGCGGTCTCGATCCAGACCTATGCGCTTGCCCCAATCATCCTCGCGCACAGCGATTGCATCTGCACCCTGCCGCGGCGATTTCTGCTGCGCTTTGCCCATGAGCTCGACCTTGCGCCACCGCCGCTCGATCTGCCGCCGGCACGCATCGTCGCGCTATGGCACCCCCGCAACCAGGAGGACGCAGGTCACGCCTGGTTGCGCGATCGCCTCTACCAGGCGGCTGCCGCCACGTGATGTCTGCAATCGCGTGGATGAGCCGAGCCCGCGTTTGACAAAGCCGACCTAGCCGCTACCTTCGGTTCGCTTGCAATAAAGAAGCACGTTGCGCAACTCGTGCATTGACAAGCGGTCAACTTGTGTCATCGGCCGGTCACACGCGCCTCAATTGACACGTGGTCAGGGAGGACAGTTCATGAGCGGCTTCGCGCTGTCGCGTCGTTCATTGATCGGCGCCGGTATCGGCGGTGCAACATTGGCGGGCCTGGGCGGCCTGCCCGCTGCGGCGCGAGAGTTGCGGCTGCGCATGTTCTGGTGGGGCGCCAAGGAACGGGCGGAGCGCACCGACAAGGTCAATCAGCTCTATTTGAGCAGCCATCCGGACATGACAATCGCCGGCGAGACGCTGGGCTGGACCGATTATTGGGCGCGGCTTGCGACGCAAACCGCCGGTCGCAATGCGCCCGACGTGCTGCAGATGGATTACCGCTACATCTTCGAATATGCGCGCCGGGGTGCCCTGCTGCCGCTCGATGCTTACGTACCGAAAGCCCTTAACCTCACGGATTTCAGCCCGGCCGCGGTCGACAGTGGCAAGGTCGACGGCAAGATCTACGGCGTCAGCCTCGGTCTCAACTCGACGGCGATGGTCTACGACAAGGGGCTGATCCAGAGCCTGGGCCTGAAGGAACCGGTCTGGAACATGACGTGGAGCGAGGTTGGCGATCTCGCGGCCGAGGTCACCAAGGCCGCCAAGCGCGACGGCTTTACCGGCATGGAGGACGGCGGTGGCAACGAGCCGCTGCTGGAGGTCTGGCTCGCCCAGCGCGGCAAGTCGCTGTACACGAGCGAAGGCAAGGTTGGTTACGACGACAAGGACATGGCCGAGTGGCTCGCATTCTGGAGCGATATGCGCAAACGCGGCGCCAGCGCCGCGCCTGACGTTCAGGCGCTCGATCGCGGCGAGATCGATTCGAACCTGTTGTCGCTCGGCAAGGTCGCCATGACCTTTGCCCACTCCAACCAGCTGGTCGGCTTCCAGGCCATCAACAAGAGCAAGCTCGGCCTCTCGACGTTTCCCGACGGCGGGCAGGGCGCGAAACCCGGCCAATATCTGAAGCCGGCCATGATGTGGAGCGTCTCCGCGCAGTCGAAACAGGCCGAGGCTGCGGTTCAGCTGGTCAGTTACTTCATTGCCGATACTGAGGCCGGCAAGCTGCTCGGTGTCGAGCGCGGCGTGCCGGCGTCGTCAGCGGTGCGCAATGTCGTGACGCCGTCGCTCGACGACCTCGGCCGCGCCATGGTCGACTACATCAGCCTGATCAGCGACAAGGTTGGGCCATTGCCGCCTCCGCCACCGCGGGGCGCCGGCGAGATCCAGAGCGTGCTGCGGCGGGTGAATGAACAGGTCGGCTTCGGCCGTCTGACGCCAGCCGACGGCGCCAAGCAGTTCGTCGCCGAGGCGTCCGCCGTTCTGGCCCGCGGATAGAAGCAGTGGCGGATACGCTGATCGACGCCGCCACGTCCCGACAGGCCTTGCCGGCGGTACGCGCACCCGAGACATCCTGGCGCGAGAGCGCCACGGGCTATCTGTTTCTCGCGCCCTGGCTCATCGGCTTTTTCGGGCTCACGCTGGGACCGGCGCTGGTCTCGCTGTATCTGTCGTTCACGGATTACGACCTGCTCAGCAACCCGCGCTGGGTCGGCGCCGCCAACTATGTGCGCATCGCCACCAGCGATCCCAAGTTCAGCGCGGCAATGCACGTCACCTTCTTCTATGTGGCGCTATCCGTGCCGCTCAAGCTCGCCTTCGCACTGCTGGTGGCCATGATGCTGAACCGGGGCCTGCGCGGCCTGCCGCTGTATCGGGCGATCTTCTATTTGCCTTCGCTGATCGGCGCCAGCGTGGCGGTCTCGGTGCTGTGGCGCCAGTTGTTCGCAAGCGACGGCCTGCTCAACCAGGCGCTGAAGCTCGTCGGCATTCATGGACCGAGCTGGATCTCCAATCCCGACACCGCGCTCTATACGCTGGTGGCGCTGGCCGTGTGGCAGTTCGGCTCGCCGATGATCATCTTTCTCGCCGGCCTGCGCCAGATTCCGAAGGACGTCTATGAGGCCGCCGAGATCGATGGCGCCAGCCGCAGCCAGCAGTTCTGGCGGATCACGCTGCCGCTGCTGACGCCGGTGCTGTTCTTCAACGTCGTGGTGCAGACCATCGACGCCTTCAAGGCGTTCACGCCGGCCTTCATCATCAGCGGCGGCACCGGCGGGCCGATCGACGCGACGCTGTTCTACACACTTTATCTCTACCAGGAGGCATTTGCCTATTTCCGCATGGGCTATGCTTCCGCGCTGGCCTGGGTGCTGGTGGTGATCATCGCGGCCTTCACCGCGTTATCCTTCCTGTCATCGCGCTACTGGGTGCATTACGATGGTTGATCTCGCAGGACAGGATCAGGTTTCGCCCTCTCGCAATCGAGGCGGCCGCACGCTGCTCTATCATGTCGTGCTGTGCCTCGCCTCGATCGCCATGCTGTATCCGCTGCTCTGGATGCTGGCGAGCTCGTTCAAGCCGGACAGCGACATCTTCGGCGATGCCTCGCTCTGGCCGCGCCACTTCAGCCTTGCCGCCTATTGGCGCGGCTGGTCGGGGCTGCAAGTGACCTTCGGCAAGTTCTTCCTGAACTCGCTGGTGGTGTCACTGTGCAGCGTGGTGGGCAACGTGATGTCGTGCTCGCTGGCGGCCTACGCGTTCGCGCGACTGAAGTTCCGCGGCCAGAAATTCTGGTTCGCTTTAATGCTCGGCACGCTGATGCTGCCGTACCACGTCACGTTGATCCCGCAATACATCCTGTTCCTCAATCTCGACTGGGTCGACACCTTCCTGCCGCTGATCGTGCCGAAATTCCTCGCGGTGGACGCCTTCTTCATCTTCCTGCTGGTGCAGTTCTTCCGCTCGATCCCGCGCGAGCTCGATGAGGCCGCGATGATCGACGGCTGCGGTCCCTGGCGCATCTACTGGATCGTGATCCTGCCGCTGTCGATACCGGCGCTCGCCACGGCCGCCATCTTCACCTTCATCTGGACCTGGGACGACTTCTTCGGGCCGCTGATCTATCTGAACGACATGAACTCCTACACCGTCCAGCTTGGCCTGCGCAGCTTCGTCGATTCCACCGGCAAATCCGACTGGGGCGCGCTGTTCGCGATGTCGACACTGACGCTGCTGCCGTTGTTCGTGTTCTTTCTGTTCTTCCAGCGTCTCCTGATCGATGGCATCGCCACGACAGGGTTGAAGGGCTGACGGCCGCTAACCAAGGAAAAAAATCATGAGCAAACTGCGTTTCGCCGCGATCGGCATCAATCACGCCCACATCTATGGCCAGGTCGATTGCCTGTTGCGCGCCGGCGCCGAGCTGGTCGGCTTTCATGCGGTCGAGGACGATCTCTCCCAGGCTTTCGCCGCGAAATACCCGCAAGCGCCGCGCGTCGCCGAGCGGGCGCGATTGCTCGAAGACAAGTCCATCGCACTGATCCTCTCGTCCGGCATCCCCGCCGACCGCGCGCCGCTCGGCATCGAGGTGATGCGCCACGGCAAGGACTATATGAGCGACAAGCCGGGCATGACCTCGCTGGAGCAACTGGCCGAGGTGCGCCGGGTCCAGGCCGAAACCAAGCGGATTTACTCTGTCTGCTACTCCGAGCATTTCGAGACCCGCTCCACCGTGAAGGCCGGCGAGCTGGTCGCATCAGGCGCCATCGGCAAGGTCATCAACACCGTCGGGCTCGGTCCGCACAAGCTGAAGAACCTGCCGCGGCCCGACTGGTTTTATTCGCGCGAGCGCACCGGCGGCGTCTTGACCGACATCGCCTCGCATCAGTGCGAACAGTTCCTTTTCTTCGCCGACGCGCTCGACGCCAAGGTCGTCAGCGCGACGGTCGCCAATCGCGCTAATCCTGATAGGCCTGGCTTGCAGGATTTCGGCGAGATGCTGCTGCGGACCGGCGACGTCACCGGCTATATCCGTGTCGACTGGTTCACCCCCGATGGCCTGCCCAATTGGGGTGACGGCCGCATCACCATTCTCGGCACCGAGGGCTATATGGAGCTGCGCAAATACATTGATATCGCGGGGCAGGGGGGCATCGACCACCTCATCATGGTCGACCGCAAGGGCGTGCACCGGATCGACTGCTCCAACGTCCAACTCCCCTATGGCCGCCAGCTCATCGCCGACGTGCGTGATCGCACCGAGACCGCGATCCCGCAGGCCCGCTGCTTCAAGGCCATGGAGCTGGCGCTCACCGCGCAGGCGATGGCGGAAGGCAAGGCGCAAGAAAGGGCCTAAAGCATGTCGAAGCGTAGAACGGTTGCTGTCATCGGCCTCGGCATCGGCCGCAGCCATATCGACGAGGGCTATGCGCGCCTGCGCGATCGGTTCGATGTGCAGGTGATCTGCGATCTCAACGAGGAGCGCCTCGCCGCTGTCGGCGACGAGTTCGCGGTGCCGCGCCGGACCACCTCGTTCGACGAGGTGCTGGCCATGGGCGACGTCGAGATCGTCGATATCTGCACGCCGCCAACACTACACTTTCCGCAAGTCATGGCGGCGCTCGCCGCCGGCAAGCAGGTGATCTGCGAAAAGCCGCTGGTCGGCTCGCTGCAAGAGGTCGACCAACTCGCCGCCGCCGAGGCCACCTCGCGCGGGCGTCTCATGCCGGTGTTCCAGTATCGTTTCGGCAACGGCCTGCAGAAGGCACGGCGCATCATCGAGCTTGGCCTTTCCGGCAAGCCGTATCTGGCGACCATCGAGACCGCCTGGCTGCGCGGCGCCAAATATTATGCGGTGCCGTGGCGCGGCCGCTTCGAGACCGAATTGGGCGGGGCGCTGCTCACCCACGCCATTCATTCCCACGACATCCTGACCTGGCTGATGGGCGATATCGCCTCAGTGTTTGCGCGCACCGCAACGCGCGTCAATGACATCGAGGTCGAAGACTGTGCGGTGGCGAGCCTCGTGATGGCAAACGGCGCGCTGGCCTCGCTGGCCGCGACGCTGGGGTCGGCCAAGGAGATCAGCCGTCTCCGGCTGTGCTTCGAGCACGTCACCTTCGAGAGCTCGCTTTCGCCTTATGCTCCCGGCGACGATCCCTGGCAGATCATCGCCACCTCGCCGGAAGCAGAAGGGCGGATCGCCGCGGCGCTCGAAGGGTTCACCTTCGTGCCATCGCGCTTCGAAGGCCTGATGGCAGCCTATCATCAGGCGCTGGAATCGGGCGGCCCGTTGCCGGTGACGCTGAACGACGCGCGGCGTTCGCTGGAGCTGATCACCGCGCTCTATCATGCCGCTGAAACAGGCACGGCGGTGGCGCTGCCGATCGGCAAGGGCCACCCGAAATATCGCAGCTGGCGCCCGGCGGCGGCGACTGCGTCGGGATGATGCTCAGCTCGACATCAGTGTGCGCGCGGCACGGGCGAGACGACGGCTGACGGTCTTCTGCCGCAGCGCTTCGGTCCAGTCGAACATGCTTGAATTGACATCATAGTCGCCGCGCTGGGCGTCCGGTATCGCACCGGCGACGATGCGCGCGATCAGCTGCGGCAATTCCCGATAGAAGGTATCCGTGCGATAAGGTGGGTGGAGCGAGTAGAGCCCGGCGCCCGAACCGAGAAAGTCGATGCGGGAAAGATGATTGCGCATCATGGCCGCGGAGATGATCTCCTCCGCCGGCATCGTCAGCGGCGACTGGCGAAACAGTTTTGCGCGAATCCGGCGCTTGAGATTCGGACGCACCAGTTGCAGCGCTCCGATCGATGCATCGAACTTGGTCTGATCAAGCACGAAGATCCGCGTGCTCACCGTGCGAAAACGGTAAGCGGGGTAGGCGGCGTCCAGCCGTTCGGGCGGCTGGATGCCTGATAATCCCGGGAAGCCCCCATGCAGATCGCCGAGTGTGCCGTCAGTGCGGGGCGGCCCGGGAAGCGGTCCGGCGAACAGCGCATCGGGCGTTGTCTTCAGCCAGCCGATCGCTTCCTCCAGCCAGACCTGGCTGCCGCCGCCGAACAGCATGTCGCTGTCCATATGCACGACATAGTCCGCGTTCGTCTTCAACAGACCGTAGAAATAGGCGTGGAACGGCCCGCCATCGAAGGCCTTTTCCGGATAGGCGCTGGATGTCGAGAAATAGCGCTGCCGTACGGCCTCGAGCGCCGCCGGCGAATAGTCGACCTCGGAAATCTCTGCCTTCGGCGATTTCAGCGCGATGGCCTCCAGCAATGCGAACAGGCGCCTGCGGCTCTCCTCGTAAGCGCTGCCGGTATAGCGGCCGCTCTTGCTCTGCTTGGTGTCGACGGTGAAGACGATACGATCGACCTGATCGCCCCACACGTCGAGCTGATGCGGCAGTGTGTGGACCGCATGGCGCACGTCCAGCGGATGCAAATTGATCTGAAGCGCTGATCTGACTTGCATCTCATCTTTCCTTGCCGGTGCACGGGTCGGTCACGTCCATGAACAGCTCGCGTCTGAATCAGCTGCTCAAGGGAGGCGGCCTGAGCGCGGTCGGCCTGGATTGGCGCCTCTGTGGTCGTATGCGGAATTTATCAAAGATGGCCTTCATCAGAAGCCAATTCGTACTGCGTCGTTAATGAACCGCGGCAGGCAAAGGAGGGATCATTGCCGGCGATGCGTGGCTCGACCTGAGTTGCTCAACACGCAAGGGCCGGCGCAGCGGCGCGCGCAGCACGAAGAGGTGGTGAAGCGGGTCATCCCTCTGAGCGTCAATATTCGGGTAACCACTTTTGTTAAGGCAGGCGCACCGGCAACTTGTCGCGGGTTGGTTGGACGGGCAAGGCGCATCCGAAATAGGGTGGCTGGCCGCCGGCAGCAGCGACCGCGCCGCTGCGCTGGCGTCCGGTGCTAACCGCCCCATCCCGCAAACGGATTATGACCTGGTTCTGGCTGATCATCGTAGTGCGGGGTCGGCTGAGGGCGGGCCGGCGCTCCCGGTGAATAGGCCCAGGCCGCGGCGGCCCCTGTCGTTGAAACTCGGCCAGAGTGAACAGTTGCATGATGCCGATGTCCCTGGGCTGCCGTAGCGGCGCCGACGGGTGCGCACAGGAAAATCAAAAGGCTCAGGACCAGACTTGATCGCATGGTCATTTCTCCGGTGGACTTACTGTGAACCAACAAGTGAGCCTCGGTCGATGTCCCCGCAATCCGCTACCGCCTCGCGGCGGGTAACATCCGCGGCATCATGCTCGGGTGACGGTGGAATTCGTGCGAATCTGCAAACCCGTCTTGCCGTGACGATTGACGCGATCCCTCGTCACGAGGTGAGCTTCTATCAACCCTTCTGGGCCGTCGCTGCACATCTGTTGAACGAATGCAGCGAACATCGGAGCTTCACGCTGCCTACGGTCGCGCAACATGAGCGCACCGCGATTCGAGGTCGTAGCCTCTTCTCCTCGTCGGCAGAATGCCTTAGGACGTGACGAGGACGAGAGGTGATATGGCAAAGCAGACCGTGAAGAAGCCGCCCGCACTCAAGGGCGTATCGGCAGCAGAACGCGCACTCGCGGTGCTGACCGCGTTCCGCCGCGGCGACGGCGCCTTGAGCCTGGCCGAGCTCGCGGAGCGGACCGGCCTCGTCAAGAGCACGATCCTGCGGCTGGCCTTGTCGCTGCAGCAATACCGGTTGCTCGCCCGCCTGCCGGACGGCTCCTACCGGCTCGATGCGGAGACCTTGCGCCTCGGCACCGCCTATCAGCAGGCGTTTCGTCTGGCCGACCATGTCATGCCGGTGCTCGAGCAGCTTGCGGCAAAGACCGGTGAGACGACGTCCTTCTATGTTCGCAATGGCGAGGAGAGGCTTTGTCTGTTCCGGGTGGAGAGCAGCAATCGCATCCGGATGACCGTGCAGCCGGGCGATACCCGCCCCATGGACAAGTCCGCCATCGCGCAAACGCTGCGGCGGTATGAGTCCGGGCCGCCCGAGCCTGATGACGAACTGCCGCTGTTCACCTCCGGTGTGACCGATCCTCATGCGGCCGCGCTCGCCATGCCCGTGTTCGGCATCGGCGACTCCCTGGTCGGGGCGCTGGCGGTCTCGGGCCCGGTCAGCCGGCTCACCACGGCGCGCGCGGAGCAGATCAAGGCGCCGTTGGTCGAGGCCGCAAGCAAGCTGACGCTAGCGTGCGGAGGAACTCCGACCTCGGGCACGGCGAAAAGCGGACGCAGGCGGACCGGTTCGACATGAAACGGAACGGCGTTTCGTTTTAGCTTGCCGCGTCGGCCTCGGCGGGCGACAATCCTGTCGACTCGATGGTTCTGCCAAGCTCGTCCCAAAGGTTAGCCGATGACGTTCTTCAGCCCGCCGCGCCGGATCGAAACCAGCATCTTCACACGGCTGCCTGATCATCTTCGCAAGCCGCGCCGCACCGCCTGGGCGGATGCCAACCAGGGCGGACGCGAAATCGACTCCTTCCTGGAAGGGCCGTCCTTCGATCGGCAGGGGCGACTGTACATCACCGACATTCCCTATGGCCGCATCTTCCGCGTCAGCGCTGACGGCGTGTGGGAACTGGTGTCCGAATATGATGGCTGGCCGAACGGCTTGAAGATCCACCGTGACGGCCGCGTGTTCATCACCGATTACAAGCGCGGGATCATGCTGCTCGATCCGGCCAGCGGCGCTGTGACGCCGTTCCTGGAGACGGCGGCGAGCGAGAGCTTCAAGGGCGTGAACGACCTCGTCTTCGCACCGTCTGGCAATCTCTATTTCACCGACCAGGGCCAGACGGGCATGCACGATCCCAGTGGCCGGGTCTGGAAGCTGACGCCGGACGGCCGGCTCAGCTGCCTGATCGACACGATCCCGAGCCCGAACGGCATCGTCGTCGATGCCGAGGAAAGTTTTCTGCTCGTCGCGGTGACGCGCGCCAACCAGATCTGGCGCGTGCCGCTGCCGGCGAGCGGCCTCACCACGAAGGTCGGCATCTTCTCGCATCTGCATGGCGGTCCCGGCGGTCCCGACGGACTGGCGCTTGATGACGGCGGCAATCTGCTGGTCTGCCACACCGGCTTCGGCTCGGTCTGGCGGTTGTCGCAACTGGCTGAACCGCTCGACCGCATCGTTTCCTGCGCGGGTGTCGGTACGACCAATCTCGCCTTTGGCGGACCGCAGCGAAAGAGCCTCTTCATCACCGAGAGCCGCACTGGAACCCTGCTGCGCGCCGAACTCGAAACACCGGGCCTTCCGATGTTCTCGCACGCCGACTAGCTGCCACACACTGGGTGTCATCGCCCCGCCAGTGCGCAATTGCGCACTAGGACCGGGCGATCCAGTACTCCGAGACAGAGTGATCGAGCCGAAAGGCCGCGGCGTGCTGGATGCCCCGGTCAAAACCAGGTCAAAGCCGGGGCATGACAGTGGAGATCGAGGCTGCGGCGACGCACCTTAACCGACGATTGGCGCTCACTTTTCCTTGCGACCAGCTGCGAAGGGCGCGCGACACCTTTCAATAAAATGAAACGGCGTTTCAAAATGAATTGCAACGCCGTTCTATTTTTGTTAAGGCGCTCCCCATGGCCGGGAGAACACCGGCGCCCGGAGGGAACCCATGGCAAGCGTTGCAGCCGCCTCAGCCCAACAGGGCTTCACACCCGAGGAGGAGAAGATCCTCTCGAAGGTGCTGTGGCGCATCGTGCCCTTTCTGCTGCTCTGCTACATCGTCGCCTATCTCGACCGGGTCAATGTCGGCATCGCCAGCCTGACGATGAACGGCGACCTCGGCATCTCGCCGTCTGCATTCGGCTGGAGCGCCGGGCTGTTCTTCTTCGGCTATTTCCTGGCGGAAGTGCCGAGCAATCTCGCCTTGCAGGCGATCGGCGCCCGCAAATGGATTGCCCGCATCCTGATCACCTGGGGCTTGATCTCGGCCGCAACCGCATTCGTGGTTGGTCCTGCGAGCTTCGGCGTCATGCGCTTCCTGCTCGGACTTGGCGAGGCCGGCTTCACGCCCGGTGTGTTCCTCTATTTCACCTATTGGTTTCCGGCGCGCGTCCGCGGCACGGCGACTGCGGCTTTTCTGCTCGGCATCCCGATCGCCAACATCATCGGTGCGCCGATCTCGAGCTCGCTGCTCACCCTTGACGGCCTGGGCGGCCTGCATGGCTGGCAGTGGCTTTTGATCATCGAGGGCCTGCCGGCCACGTTGCTTGGCTTCGCGTGCCTCTTTGCGCTCACCGACAAGCCCGAACAGGCCAGCTGGCTCAGCCCCGCGGAGCGGACCTGGCTCGCAGGCGTGCTGGCGTCGGAACGCGAGGCCATTGCCGCCAGACACTCATCCCGCCTCAAGGATGCTTTCCTCAACTGGCGGGTTCTCGTCTGCGCTGCCGTGAATTTCTGCGCCATCATCGGCTCGGTCGGTCTAGGGCTGTGGATGCCGCAGATCATCAAAGGTTTCGGCTTCGGCGTCGTCGCCGTCGGCTTCATCGCCGCCATTCCCTATATCTGCGGCGCCATCACGATGATGCTATGGGCGCGGCTGTCGGACAACGGCGGCGAGCGCAGCTGGTTCGTGGCGTCGGGCCTGCTCGTCGGCGCGGCCTCGCTGATCGTCTGCGGCTACGCGACATCGTCCGCGCTGGTCTCGATCGTCGCCCTCTGCGGCGCCGTGATCGGCATCATGTGCTACCAGTCGACCTTCTGGCCGATCCCGTCGAGCTTCCTCACCGGCAGCGCCGCCGCGGGCGGCCTCGCGATGATCGTCTCGATCGGCAATCTCGGCGGCTTCGTCGGTCCTTATCTCATCGGTGTGATCAAGCAGTCGACCGACAGCTTCTCATGGGCCCTGATCTCGGTGGCTGCGTTTCTTGCGCTGGCTGCCATCCTGATCCGCCTGGTTGGTGCCAGTCTGCAGCGACAGGCCGGAACGGCTGACGGCCGCGCGGGCGCGATCGCACCCCTCTCGAAAGGAATTTGAAAATGAGCGAGCGAAAGCAGTTCCGTCTCGGTCTCGTCGGTTATGGCGAGATCGGCAGCACGCTGGGCAAGGGATTGCGCGAGGCCGGCCTGCAGCAGATCTTTTGCTACGACAAATATGCCTTCGACGGTCCGTATGCCGATCTGATCCAGGGCCGTGCCAAGGCGGCGGGTGTCACTTTGGTCAAGTCCAATCAGGAATTGGCCGACGCAGCGGAGCTGATCTTCAGCGTCACGCCGGGCTCCAGGTCGCTCGAAAGCGCGGCCGCGTTTGCGCCTGTGCTCGATGGCCGCCACACCTTCCTCGACTTCGCCTCAGCTACGCCCAAGGTGAAATATGGCGTCGCCGAACGGCTCGCAGGGACAGGCGCCACGCTCGGTGACGGCTCCATCATGGGCACGCCCAAGCATGGCTATGCGATGCACATGATGTCGAGCGGTCCCGCCGGCCAGCGCGTGGTCGACCTGCTCGTGCCCTGGGGCATGAGCATCGAATTCGCCGGCGACAAGCTCGGCACGGCCTCGGGCATCAAGATCCTTCGTTCGGTCCTGATCAAGGGCATCGAGGCGCTGATCGACGAGACGCTGCTCGCCGCCCGGTCCTATGGCCTGGACGAAACCGTATTGGCCTCGGCGTCGAAGACGCTGACGCGTCCGTTCATGGACACGGTCGAGAGCCTGACGCCCTCAGGCGTCATCCACGCCAAGCGACGCACCGAAGAGGTCGAGATGGCGGCCGAGGCGGTCGAGGATGCCGGCATCGAGCCGCTGATGGCGCGCGCGACCGCGGCACGGCTGCGTTGGAAGGACAGCCTGGGCCTGAAGGAGCACTTCAAAGGCGTCGTTCCCGAGAACTACAAGATCGCCATCGATGCGATCGCGACCCGGATGCAGGCCAGCGCGAAAGCAGCCGAATAAAGCCAACAATAAAAGGGAGAGAAACGTGACGGCTGCTCGAACGGACATCGACCCGATAGAGAAGGCGACGATGCGCAAGGTGATCCTGCGCCTCGTGCCGTTCCTGATGATCTGCTATTTCTTCGCGCTGCTCGATCGCGTCAATGTCGGCTTCGCGGCGCTGCAGATGAACAAGGATCTCGGGCTCACGCCGGCGATGTTCGGCTTCGGCGCCAGCCTGTTCTTCGTCTCCTATTTCCTGGTGGAAGTCCCCAGCAACCTGGCGCTGCAGAAATTCGGCGCGCGGCGCTGGATCGCCCGGATCATGATCACCTGGGGCTTGGTGACGGCGTGCATGGCGTTCGTCGTGGGGCCGTACTCGCTTTATGCGATGCGCTTCATCCTGGGCGCGGCGGAGGCCGGTTTCTTTCCCGGCGCGATCCTCTATCTGACCTATTGGCTGCCGTCCGAGTATCGCGCGCGCATCCTGGCGACTTTCACGGTCTCGATCCCGCTTGCGACCTTCCTGGGGTCACCGCTGTCGGTCGGCTTGCTCGAACTCGACGGCGCGCTTGGCCTGCGCGGCTGGCAGTGGCTGTTCATCCTGGAGGGATTGCCGACCGTTCTGCTCGGGCTTGCCTGCCTGTTCGTTCTGATCGACAGGCCCGAAGGGGCGTCCTGGCTGACCAATGAGCAGCGGGATTGGTTGACGGCACGCATGGCGGCGGATGCAGCCGCGCGCAAGCCGGTCGGTCATCTCTCGCTCTGGCAGCTTGCCACCAACAAATATTTCCTGGTCATGGCCCTGGTCTGCTCCGGCGCCTCCGCCACCGGCAGTGTGCTGTCGGTCTGGCAACCGCAGCTGCTGAAATCGTTTGGCCTGTCGAATCTGCAGACCGGCTTCGTCAATGCGATCCCCTACGGCATCGCGACCGTGCTCATGGTGCTGTGGGGCCGCCATTCGGACAAATCGGGCGAGCGCCGCTGGCACACGGCCATTCCGCTGCTGCTCGCCGCCGGCGGCTTCACCGCATTGGGCCTGACGGGAACGGCTGTTGCGCCGACCATCGTCATGGTGACGTTCTGCCTGGTGGGCGCCTATGCCTTCAAGGGGCCGTTCTGGGCGCTGTCGGCAAGCTGGCTTTCGACCAGCACGCTCGCCGCCGGCCTCGCCGGCATCAACGCGATCTCCAATTTGATCGGCGGCGGGTTGATGGTGAACGTGGTTGGCCTGGTCAAGCAATCGACCGGAAGCTTCGTGCTCGGGATGCTGCCGCTTGCGCTGCTGTGTGCCGTGGCCGCGACCTGCGTCCTCGTGCTCGGCCGCAACGTCGCGCGTGCTGCCGACATGGTCGCGGTGAAATCATGAGCGAGCGCGGCAAGACGTCACGGCGCGCCATTAACAGGCGCGGCGTTCTCGTTGGTCTACTGGCTGCGAGCACGGGCGCCTGGGCGGACGGCGTCGAGCAGGCGGTGCCCAACAGCACCGGGTCGGCGCCGCCGCGCTTGAACGCGCCCGCGGACGCATGCGATTGCCATCACCATATCTACGACGGACGGTTTCCCGTTTCGCCGCATTGGCACCAGGGCTTTCCATCGGGTGCGACCGTCGCGGATTATCGAAACCTCCGTCGCCGGCTCGGCACCACCAGGAGCGTGGTGGTGCAGCCATCGACATACGGGGTCGACAACCGGTGTCTCGCCGACGCGCTGGGCCAGCTCGGCTCCTCGTCGCGCGGCGTAGCCGTGGTCGACGCCGACGTCGAGGAAGCAGAGCTGCGCGCGCTGGCCGACGCCGGCGTCTGCGCCATCCGCGTCAATTTCGTATCTCCGCAGACCTGGGGAACGACAACGCCGGAGATGCTTGCCGCGCTCGCGAGGCGCGTCAGCCCGCTGGGCTGGCACGTGCAGATCCTGATGACCGGCGATCAGATCGTCACTCATGAGAAAGTCATCCGGTCGCTGCCCACCAAGGTGGTCATCGACCATCTCGGGCGTATTCCGCAGCCCGATGGCGTCAAGCATCCTGCGTTCGCCGCCGTGCGTCGCATGCTCGATGAGGGGCGCACCTGGGTGAAGGTCACCGAGCCCTATGAGGACAGCAAGCTCGGTTCGCCCTATGCGGATTCCAGCGACGTTGCGCGTGCCTACGTGCAGGCCACGCCCGAGCGTATCCTCTGGGGCACCGACTGGCCGCATCCGACCCAGCGCGGCACCAAGCCGGATGATGCGTTATTGCTCGATCTTCTCGCCGTCTGGGCGCCGGACGAAAAAACCCGCCGGCGCATCCTGGTCGATAATCCGGTCGAACTGTTCGGCTTCTAACCACCTGGCCGAAGGCGTCTCAATCGACGCCTTCGCACTTCAGCTCGCGCAATTGCTTGTCCACCCAGGAGGCGTCGTGGGTGCCGGCCTCGATATTGGCCATCTGCTTCTGCTCGGCCTCGAACTTCGCGGTGGCGGCCTTGAACACCGCCTCGGTCTGATCGAACGGCACGCAGAGCAGGCCGTCATCGTCGCCGATGATGAGGTCGCCGGGCTCGATCACCATGCCGTCGATCGCGATCGCAACGTTGATTTCGCCCGGGCCATTCTTGTAAGGGCCGCGATGGGTCACGCCCGCCGCGAAAACCGGAAATGTCTGGCTGCGGATGAAGCCGGCGTCGCGGATCGCGCCGTTGATGACGAGGCCCGCCACGCCGCGCTTGACCATCTGCATCATCATCATCTCGCCGGTGATGGAATTGGTCAGGTCGCCGCCGGCATCGACGACGATGACGTCGCCGGGCTCGGCCAGCGCGATCGCCTTGTGCACCATGAGATTGTCGCCGGGCGCCGTCTTGACCGTCAGTGCCGCGCCCGTCAGCCCGCCACTCCCGTGCATCGGACGAAGCCGCGCACCGCCGGCCGTCAGGCGCGACATGCTGTCGCTGACATTGGCGACAGGCAGGCGCGCAAAACGCTCGACGACATCGGCGCCGATCTTCCTGTTGCGTTTCAAGATTCTGAATCCGACGGGCATGAATGGTTCTCCAAATGGGCTGGAAAATCCATAGAACGACGTTTCGTTTTTCGCAATGTGCATGATGAGAGGAACTGGTCGGTCTCCTCACAAGCCTCAGCGCCCGAGCGGCACCGAGGCCTGGATCGTCCAATCGGCGATGGGGATGTCCTGTCCTGAACGGACGACGCAAATTCTGTCGAAGGTAATGGCGCGGCCCGCGAGGCGCTGCCCGAATTCGGCTGATGCCGGCGCCTTCACGACCTCCGGCAGGTTGCCATAGAGCAGCGAGACATGCGGCATGAAGCGTTCAGCTTCCTGCGGATCGAGGCGTTGCTTCAGCCTGGAGAGCGGCGCCGAAACGGCGAAGCGCACGTAGAAGGCCCGGAAGAACGCCTGCGTCGTCTCGATCCCAGCTATCGGTTCGGCGAAGACCTGCGACGCAGCGGCTGCTGCCCGAGCATCCTCGTGGAGATGCTCGAACGTTGCATTGGTGTCGCCGCGCAGCGTCAGATGCGGCGCGAAATTCGGCGTGCCGAAGCGCGCCGCAAGCTCGCCGATGAGCGAAGCGAGAAACGCTTCGTCTTCGGGGCACGGCATGAGCCAGAGCGATCGGATCTCGACGGTCATCGGGAGTCATAAATCTGTTGCACGAGCGCGCTAGGGGTCGGTATGTTTATTCCACGCTGATCGCAGAATGGAAGAACAATTCCATCTGAGCAAATAGGGCGGCGTGGAGGAGCGAAACGTGCGGGCGGGCTCGCAAGTGATGTCGGGTGTCGGCGCGGCAATCGAGGTGCGCGGCCTGCACGTCGCCTATGGCGGCACGAAAGTGCTTCACGGCGTCGATCTCGATTTTGCGCCGGGGTCTTTCACGGCGCTGCTCGGCTCCTCCGGCTGCGGCAAGACCACGCTTCTGCGCTCGCTCTCCGGCTTTGTGCCGGTCTTGTCCGGCTCGATTGCCGTCGGTGGCAAGGACGTCGCCGGTCTGCCGCCCGAGAAGCGCGGCATGGCGATGGTGTTCCAGTCCTATGCGCTCTGGCCGCATATGACGGTGCTCCAGAACATCGGCTACGGCCTGAAGCTGCGCGGGGTGTCCAAGCGCGACATCGCCGCCAAGGTGTCCTCGCTGCTGGCGATGCTCGGGCTCGCCGGCTACGAAGATCGCAAGGTCACGGCCATGTCGGGCGGGCAGCGGCAGCGTGTGGCGCTGGGACGCGCGCTGGCGGTCGACCCCGGCATCCTGCTGCTGGACGAGCCTCTGTCCAACCTCGACGCCAAGATCCGCATGACGATGCGTCACGAAATCCGCGCCATCCAGCAGCGGCTCGGCGTCACCACGATCCATGTCACGCATGACCGCGAGGAGGCGATGACGATGGCCGACAGGCTGGTCATCATGAATGCTGGCCGCATCGCGCAGATCGGGACGCCGGAGGAGGTCTATGACCGGCCGAACAGCGCCTTCGTCGCCAATTTCATGGGCGCCGAGAACGTACTGCCCGTCCGTGTCGAGTCCGGCGAGGGCCCCGCCACGATCGCGGCTGGCGAGGCGCGCTATGTGCTCCCCCGTGAACGCGACCTTGCTCTGCCAGCGGGCGAAGCACTCGCCTATTTCCGCGACGACGTCGCCAGTCTGGATGCGCCCGATGCTGCACCGGGCGAGGATCTGGTGGTGCCGGGCCGCATTGCGGCGCGCAGCTATCCGGGTGGGCTCTACCGCTACAGGGTCGAGGTCGCCGGCCGCCAGCTGACCGTTGATCACGCCATCAGGCATGAGCCCGGCGCGGCCGTCGGCCTGCGTATCCCGCTTTCACGCCTTCACATCTTCCCGGCTGCACAGGCGTCCATCCCTGCCTGACCCCTTCCAACGATCCGACACGGAGCCAGACTCATGCGCCTTCTCACGATTGCCACCTCGTTCGCCGCGCTGATCGCGGCTTCGCCGCTCGCTGCGCAAACGCTCAACGTCGCCTCCGCGGGCGATCAGAATATGGTCGACTACGTCAAGGACTACCTTGCCCCGATGTTCGAGAAGGCTCATCCGGGCGTCAAGATCGTCGCGGTCGGCACCGGGCCGGGCGATGCCGGCTCGCAGAAGATCTACGAGAAGCTCAACGCCCAGAAAGGCGCGACCGCAACCGATTTCGATGTGGTGGTGATCCACCAGAAGGCCGCCGGCCAGATGGTCAAGGAGGGCCTGCTCGACAAATATTCGGCCGATGTCGATACCGCCAAGCTCGCCACGGGCGACGCGTCCAGGAACGCGCTCGGCACCGACGTGAGCGGCTACGTCATCCCGATGTTCCAGTCGCAGACCGCGCTCGCTTACAATGCCGACATGGTCAAGACGCCGCCAGCGACCTTTGCCGAGCTCGCCGATTGGGCCAAGAAGAATCCGAAGCAGTTCGGCTATAACGGCATCAAGGGTGGCATGTCGGGGGTCGCCTTCGTCGCCGGCTGGGTCTACGCATTCGGCGGCGATGCCGACAAGCTGATCAAAGGCCCCTACGACGCCGCCACCAAGGCCAATTGGGACAAGGCCTTCGCGGATCTGAAGGCCTTCAACGCCAACGCCACCATCACCCCCGGCAATGCCGGCACGCTCGACATGTTGAACCGCGGCGAGATTGCGATCGGCCCTGTCTGGGTCGACATGTTCTACTCGTGGCAGGCCGACGGCAAGCTGCCGCCGAACATGAAGCTGAAACTGATCTCGCCCGGCATGCCCGGCCAGCCGATGTATTATTCGATTCCGGAGAAATCGGCACAGAAGAAGCTGGCCGAGGCCTTCATTGCGCTTGCAACTTCGCCGCAAGTCCAGGCCGACGGCATCGTCAAGAAGTTCAACTGGTATCCGGGCATCGACGCCAAGAACCTCGAAGGCAAGCTCGACAAGGCCGCCTGGGACAAGCTCTTCAGCGACGTTACGCCGGCCGAGCTCGCCAGCAACGGCAAGCCCTTTCCGATAGCGCCCTACTTCAACGACATCCTCGAGGGCTACGAGAAGAAGGTCGCGAATTGAGGTTCGTTGCGAGGGTCGTGATTCTCGGGCGCGTGCCCGGGAGTCACGACCTTTCTCCTCTGCGCCGTTGTCAGCAGGTTCGATGTCCATCTCCCAACGCCAGCTCGCTCTGCTGCTCATCGCGCCTGGCCTCGCGCTGGTGGCGGCGCTGTTTCTCTATCCGCTGAGCTTCTCGCTGATCTCGGCCTTCACGGGGCCGAAAGGAGGCGTCTCGCTGGATGCCTTTCGCAAGGCCTGGGAGCTCTATTCCGGCGACGTCCTCTTCACCGTCGTGATCGTGCTCGCCTCCTGCTCGTTCACGGGGCTCGCCGCCATCATCATCGCCGGCACGCTGACGCTCGGCGAGAATCGCTGGATCGTTGGCACGCTGAAAGCGCTCTATCGCTGGCCGCTCTTCATCCCGTTCATCGTCGCGGCACAGTGCATGCGCACCTTCCTTGCCAAGAACGGGCTGATGAACAATTTCCTCGTCGCCATGGGGCTCATGGAGCCGCTCCAGGCGGCAAGCTTCCTCGACTGGCGCGGCATCATCGCCACCTTCGTCTGGAAGCAGACGCCCTTCGTTGCCCTGCTGCTCGCGGGTGCGCTCGCCGCGATCGACCGCGCGACGCTTGAAGCGGGCCGCAATCTCGGTGCCTCCCGCTTGCGCGTGCTGGTCGAGCTCGCATTGCCTCAGGTGATGCCGCAGCTCCTCGTCGCGCTGGTGCTGTCGTTCGTGACGATGCTCTCGGTGCTGTCGGTCCCGATGATGGTGGCGGGATCGCAGCCCACCCTGCTGACAGTCGACATGGCCTTCCGCATCAACGCCTATGGCGATTACGCCACGGCGAATGCGCTCGGCGTCATCACCTATCTGCTCTCGGCCGGCGCTGCGATCATCTATCTCAAGCGCGGCATGGCCAAGGAGAGCGCGCCATGATGCGTCTGGCATCTTCGTTGCGCACGGCGTTGGCCGCGTTCCTGCTCGCGGCCTTTGCTTTCGTGCTGATCGGCCCGCTCGCCAACCTCGCGCTCTGGTCCGTGGCCGAGCGCTGGTACACGCCCTATAAGCTGCCGGTGACCTACGGCACGCGCTATTGGCAGCAGGTCTTCCGTCCGACAGGCGACGCCATGGCCTCGCTCGGCACATCAGTCTGGATCGCGGTGCTGACGGTCGTCGTTGCGCTCGCGCTCTCGATTCCGGCCGGCTACGCGCTGGCGCGGCTGAAGCTGCCGGCGCGCGCCCTGTTCATGGTTGTATTCCTGCTGCCGCAGGCCTTTCCGTCGGTCGCGATCTACATCAACGTCGCCCGCGTCTTCTACCAGCTCGGCATCAACGGCACGGTCTTCGCCGTGGTGCTCGTCCATGCCGCGCACGGGCTGGTCTATTCGGTCTGGATCGCGGCCGCCGCCTTCGGCGCAGTCGACAAGGATCTGGAGCTTGCGGCGCGCAACATCGGTGCCTCGCCGCTCAAGACGTTTTTCTCGGTGACGCTGCCGCTGGCGGCACCCGGCATCGTCGCCAGCGGCATCTTTGTCTTCCTGGAATCGCTCGACGAGTTCACCGGCACCTTCTTCGTCGGCGTGCCGCAGGTCACGACCCTGCCGCTGCTGCTCTACAATGCGGCGATGGGCGGCAACTATCAGGTCGCCTCGATCACGGCGCTGATCCTCCTCGTGCCCTCGGTGCTGTTCATGCTCTTCATCGAGCGCTTCCTGCGCGCCGACGTGCTGGCCAAGGTCGGCGCCTAGAGCATGATCCGGAAAAGTGTGAAGCGGTTTTCCGAAAAGATCATGCTCAAACAATAGCGCTTTAGCCCCGATCCCTGGCGAGCTCGGCAAGCACGCGGCGGAGATTGCCGTCGCCGTCCTTCAGAATGGTCTCCGCATCAGCCCTGCTGACACCCAGCGCCAGAAGCACCGCCGTCTTGACGTCTCCTTCGGCCTGCTCGAGCGAGCGTGCCGCGTGCGACGGGTCGCAGTCGGCGATTTGCGCCACCATGGCCTCGGCGCGCCGTTTCAGCTTGGCATTGGTCGGGGGCATGTTCACCATCATGCCGCGATACACCCGGCCAAGGCGCAGCATCACTCCCGAGGAGATCAGGTTGAGCACGACCTTCTGCGCGGTGCCCGCCTTCATCCGCGTGGAGCCGGCGATCAGCTCGCGGCCGGTCTCGATCAGGATCGGAAACTTCGCCGATGCCAGCAGGGCGGTGCCGGGATTGTTGGCGACACCGACAGTCACTGCGTCGAAAGAGCCGGCGTGCCGCAGCGCCGCGACCGTGAACGGCGTTGTGCCGCTGGCGGCGACCGCGATCACCACGTCATGCGGCGTGAGCCGTGCGGCGCTGATCTGCGCGACGGCGTCATCGACATCGTCCTCCGCGCCTTCGATGCTGGTGACGAACGCCTTGTCACCGCCGGCGAGCACGAAGCGGACGCGCTCGCGGGGCCAGGCGAAGGTCGGCGTCAGCTCGGCGCCGTCCTGGACTGCCACGCGGCCCGAGGTGCCGGCGCCGACATAGACGATGCGACCGCGATCGCCGAGCGCAGTCTTGGCCGCTTCGGCTGCCGCAGTGATTGCGGGAAGGGCATGGCCGATTGCGGCGACCGCCGCAAGCTGGCCCTCCCACATCGCTTCCATCGCTGAATTCAGCGGCCACGCATCAAGGTCGGCAAATCTGGGATCGACTTCTTCGGTCGCCATACCGCTGATCCAAGCCTCAAACGCGGAACTTCGGAGCCTGTTCATAGTAGGTTTCTCTCCTCGGCAGGTCCAGCTTGGCCAGGTCCAGGTTGGCCAGGTCAGCGCGGCAGCTGAATTCGCCGCCATCAATGGCGAGAGGCCTGGTACCTTTTGTTCCCGTGGGACGTTAACGCGAGGAATTGGCTCCGGGTCCCCGAAACCGCTGTGTCCTCGAGGGATCGAACGGGACGGGAGGCGCCTCACGAGCCCGTGACTGCGAGTCTTGGATCGGCACCGATGGGCCAAGCGGGTCTTCCGCCGTTCTCTCGATTGCCGCGCAGCACATCTTTGATGGTGCCGACATGTGCTGATGCTGCGTGGATCTCGTCGCCCGCAATCCGAACTTTGAGGTCGTGACAGTGCACTTAGATCATAAAGCTTTGGATGCTCGATAGCGGTCGATCATTGAGTGCACTGTCACCGCAACTGACCAGCTTCCTCGTACATGTCCGCGACTTTCTCTATCGAGAGGAAATAGAGCTCGTCGAGCGAGCGGTCGCGACTAGTCGCATCCTGTCGCGGTAGGTCGTCACTCATGGGTTGATGATAAACCGGCGGCCCTCCACCTGCCGCCAGTTATCCCCATTGCAATTGGCAACGGTTATGCCGAATGCCTTGCAAAAGAGATATCCGGCAAGCTCGCCGGTCGGATTATTTGCGCTTCGCGATATCCCACGCTTGCGCAATTCCTCCGCGATTCCGGCGTGGAGCTCCGGTGTTGGTAATCGAGACGTGTCCAAAATGCTTGCTCGCAAACCAGGACGGGGCTGTACCATTCAATTCGTCACCAGTACTCGCTTTCCTCCAACCTAACCACACCAACCTGGTGCTCAAGCTAGGCGAATACCGGCCGCACCGGCTGAGGCATTGGTGGACAGGGCGGGCAATCGTGAACAACAACCATGCCTACCCGTCGAGCCGCTCCATCGATTTCCACGGCGATATAGTTTGCAAGCTCTAAGCCGAACTGAAAATATGATTCCGCATCATCCGCAACCTCTCGAATGGTCGCCAAGGATGATCTGAACATCACCATTTCGCCGCGCCGGTTTAACGAAAAAATAGCCGGCTCGCTCCCCCCGCTCGTGACGATGTTTCCGTGTATGAGAGCGTTGCGGTTCTCGGTCAGGACGCGCGTCGCAGCGATATAATGCCTGATGGTGGAGCTCTCGGGCTCGGACCATTGCCGTCGCTTAAAGAACGTATCGATAAATGTTGCACGTTCATTCGGGTTCGTGCGGGACACAAAGATGGCCGCTTGCTCTTCCGTCAAGTTTGCTGTCGCGGCAAGCATCCAGACATGGGTGCGTTCAAAGCGAACGTAGTTGATATTCATGATGCCGAGTGCGCGAACGACCTCGTCGTCGGCGACCTCATATGTCGGCCATCGCTGTGTCATCGGTCGAAAAACTTTGATAAATTGTTGTGTTCCGGGCGGTTGCCGCCAAAGGTCTCGGTGAGGGATTTACGTGATATCCCAATGAGCTGGTGCTTAAACGGCTCAAAGCGCTTATCGGCATCGAGCGCTCGATGGCCATTGGGGTCGACCAAAAACAACTTCAACTTCTTGTTTAGGCCATCGAGAATGGCGTCATTAATATGCTCGTCGCCGAAGCCATAGCCAATCACCATCAACCTGGCGTCCGACCTCATCAGCATTTCGCGAAACTCTTTGTGATACCATCTTAAAATCGCGAAGCGATCGATGCTGGCTGACTTCGCGCCGCCCATGATGAGCACACGGCCGCCAGAACCGCCTTCATTCCAATTCGCCGAACCATGGAGCTTGATATAGGGCTGAGCACCGGGTGCCAGCCTGAATTCTGGCGGATTCGGTTCCATGATTGCAATTCGGTCGTGGATCGACCCGGTTGGCTGGAAGTTTCCGAGGTATTTTAGCCCAGGGAGATGAGCCTGACCCCATCGGCTGTTCATGACGAGGGGGATGTAGTGAATTTCGAGAAGCGCGTCTTGGTTAAGGGTGAAGATCGCATCGAACCGGCTGAGGAAGCCGTGAAGCCAATATCGGGTGTCGGGCGGATTCTCGAACTCAAACTGCTTTAGCTGCAAAAAGCTGCCGTTCAACAAGTTAAACATTCCGGCTAGTGCCGTGAGGAGGACGCCATGACGTCTTTTGTCGTCTAAATCGCCGGATAGCTCCAAATCGGCAAGAACCTTTTCAAACCCGCCTTTGCCGTCCGCCTCCAGCAACGAGCGGCGAGTAGGATCATCGATATCGTTATCGGTCAGTAGGTTACTGAAAACGTCGGCGGCAAGCGGGCCGCCCCAATTGTAGGAAAATCCTGCGCCGGTTAGAAGAAGATTGGTCATGGCTTAGACTCTTGGTCGCCGGTCCGCGAGACGACAAACTGAATTGGAGCGGCCTTGTGAGTTGCGAAAGTAGCAGCCGGATCGGCTAGCCTGCAAAGTCTTCAACAATTCCTATTTCAAGCGCGCTCCGATGGCGCGGCCGATGAAGGCTAAGGCAGTCGATATGGCTACGAATCCACGGCGAACGATGGAATCGGGAGCTGCCGGCTTCTTGCTGCCAGGCGACAGTCGCGCCGGTCGATCACCGGTAACGACGAAGCCGCAATGATCGCCTCGCGCTACAAAACCGGGGAATAGGCACTCTGGATGGCAAACACCGTATATTGGCGGTTCCATGTGGCCGCCCACAAAGTGATAGAGCTGTTCACCGGGGTTGGGCTGGCCGAGAGGGTCGAGCGCCATAGCCAGCATCTGCAACATCTGTTGGCTAGCGCAGGCCATCGAGAACGCGAAGACGTTCTCGCGCACGCGAAGCGGATGGTCTTTCGCTAGGTTCTCGATGTAGGTCGGATCATCGAGATGGCCGAGACGTTCGAGCTCGACGAGACCAGGATCATATTGCCCTACGCATTGCATGCAGCGGTGGTCGACCGTCGCGGTGTGAGCGCGCCAGTCTGCGGCGGCTAACTCGCCCTTCCGGTTGCGCCGAACCGCAATTCCGCCGTCGATGACCGGGATGAGGTGGGCATAGGCGATAAGGTTCAGCACGTGCCGACCCCATGGTCGGTCCACACACGAGAACAAGACATCGCAGTCGAGGGCGGCTCGGAAGCCCTCTTCCTCGTACACGGCAGCCATGATCGGCTCGGCCTCGAACTTCTCGGCCGTGGCGGCCTCCCGAAGATGAGTGGCCAATTCGGAAACCTTGGGCTCGCCGACATTGCGACGGGTGGCGTAGACGAGCCTGTCCAGGTTCTTGGTTTCGATGTAGTCGTAGTCAATGACCAGCACGTCTTCGAAGCCGGTTCTCGCCAGAGCCTCGGCGATGAAGCCGCCGACACTGCCGCCACCGACAACGCCGATGCGTAGGCGGGCGAGATCTGCTTGTTTGCGCTCACCCCAAGCCGAGATCGTGCGGATTTGCGCCTCCATAGGCCGTGGCGCCGGTGCTAATTGGTTCATGTAGGTCATGCGCAGACGCTGCCCAACGACCCGGACGGTGGCGCAGTCGAATCGGCCATAGTGTCGGCGCGCCGTGCGCTCCCAAAACCTTGCGCTCCACGCCCCATCGCCCGCCATCGTCAAGCCGACGAAAGGCAGCTTAGTCGCGCCGTAGACGGCGCCAGCATGCCCTTGCTCGGCTCGGATGTCGTCGCCGCTCATCCCTTGCCAGTCGCGGCCGAGGGGATGACTGTGCAAGAGCGCGAGACCAGCGCCCTCGGCGGAGGCGAGGCCGAGCGCGCGTTCAAAATAAGCAGGCTGAAAGCTCGCGTTGCCGTGGACATTTCTTTCGCCGTCCTCCGGCAAGATCAAGCGCTCAATGAGCGCCGTTCGTCGGCTGCGTCCAGTGCTGGGATGCCAAAGGGCGAAGCACAGGTCTTCTTGACGATCGGCGCGAAGAAGATGCCGCCGCGCTTGGGCGTCGATGGCCTCCGCCATCGCCACGCTGTGTCGAGCGCGGCTCACTGTGTGTCCCAAAGCCACCAAACGTGGTGCATGTAGGCGGCAACCGTTTTCTTGCTCGTGGCCCAATCCGGGACCGGTCGCGACCAATAGTGCCATTCGCCACCGGCCTTGCTCTGGAAGGCGGCGCTGTCCGCGATGCCTTCAGTCGGATGCATTTTCCCACCCTTGTTCGGATGGATGCGCGGCGACACATGGAGGCCTCCGGGGGAACTCAGCTGGAAGTCCGCAGGAACCACCACGCCTAGCCGGAAGGTCCGGCCCGCGTATTTGCCGGTCGGAACCTGGTATTCGAACACGACGTGATCGGTCGTGCCCGAGAGCAAGGTCGGCTTGTAGCCGAGCGCCTCCAAGCCGGCCACAAAGAGGCTCGCGCCTGTGAGCTTGCTGCCGTCGGACACGGGCGTGGGACCGGTGGAGACGATCTGAAAATCGTCGCAATCGTGGATTTCGATCGGGATCTCGCCTTTGCCCTGGAAGCTCTCCTTGTGATGGCCCTTGATTCGCACGAGGTAATTGGAGGCGGGATCGACCTCCCCGAACTTCGTGATGATGTCGTCCGGCGTCCACTCCCGTTGTTCGGTCTTCTCCGGCTCGCCGTTCACGGTGAAGTGAATGACGTGGTGGCGCTGGGCCTCCTTGAGGTCCGCCTTGGCCTTGTCGAGCAGATGCACGCCCTCTTCGACATCATGCAGCCCATGCTGGACTTCATCTTGCCCCTTCGCGATCTTGGCCTCGGCCTCTTCGATCTCGTGAAGGGCCTTCTGCTCCGTGTCGCCGCCGCAGCCGCATTGATCCTGTTCGGGCTGAGGATGGTCGACGGGAATTTCATGTCCTGGGTCGGTATCCATATTGATCTCCGCGCTGACTTTTACTGAAAACAGCTAATTAGCTGATTTTGGTAAAAATAAGGCGGAAGCCGAGACTGTCAGTCCCGGCAGTGAACGCGCTCAGGAGAAGAGGGAACGGGTCGCGGGCTCGACGCCAAGAAACCCCAGAATTTTCAGGCGAACGGTGGCCGCATCGCAGGAGACGGCAAATCCGGCCATGACGGCCTCGATTAAGGCCCTGCCGTTGTCGCTGGTGGGCGAAACTGGGCCATAGATGTTTCGGCTTTGATGGATCGCTGCAACGGTGTTGCGGACGTAGGTCTTCGGCATGAGCGCTGCGCCGGACACGTAGCCCGCTTGCCACTCTAACCAGTCGGTCTTGTTGGCCCCGAGGATGGCGTCGCGCTTGCAATAGATGGCGTTAGCCTTCTGTCCTGAGAGCAATCCAAGGCGGCGCTCCTCGGCCGCGAACAAGTAGCCGTGCAGCCTGACGTGCCCGTACTCGTGGGTGAGCGTCGTGCGCAGCCGATTCTCGAAGCGGCGCACAGCCTTGGAAATAGAAACCCTGGGTTTCCCACTGCGCACAAACTCGGTCACGCCCTCGACGTTGGATCCGTAGGGCGTTAGGTCGGCAAACTGATCGAGGTCGGAAACGTCCTGCTCGATGAGGACGGTGATGTCGTCCGTAGTGATCGGGAAGTCCACTTTCCCGTGCTTCTTCCGCAAGAAATCGACGATGATCTTTTCGAACATCATATCGAGTTCCGCCGGCTCATAGTGAGGCCGCTCGCGGAAGCCGTGCAGGGTGTCGCGGACGTATTTGACCAAGGTGTTATCCTGAAAGTGTTCGCCGGAACGCTACAAACGCCTTTTCGACCTGATCCGGAGTTGCCTTCCTTACAAGCTTGCGTTCATTGACAGGTAGCATTCCAATGACGGCGAAAAGAGCCGCGGCATCGATTTTCAGGACGCGCGCGAACTCTCCTACTAAATGGTCCGACGACGGGCTTCGCTTGCTGTGTTCAATGTCGTTGAGATACTGCGGAGTGATAGCCTCTCCATCTTCCTTCTTAATTTTCGCGGCAAGCTCCTTCTGACTCCATCCTATGTCCTTGCGCGCGGATGCGACGGCGCTCCCAAAGGATGACATATCGACAGGCATGGAGGCTCCCTTCGTTCATAACTTATCCGCTTATTAGCGGATTGTCATGTCAGTATGTAGCGCAAGTTTCGCAAACAAGGCATTAAGATAAGACATACCAATACATTCAAACGGCTGACATTGTGCAAGGTCTGGTCGGCCCGAGCTCTGATCTATCGATCCTTTCACGCTTTAGGCGTCATGAATGAGATGTCGAGGACAAAAAAATGCACAGAGGCACCGAGGCTCAGCGCGAGCATCACCACGAGCGAGATGACGATTGAACGCGCTCGGGGTGATTTCCTCTCAACTGCTGCCCAGATGCAGAGCCCGAGGCAAACCAATGCCACCGCGGGCAAGTAGAGTGAGATGAGAAGCAGAAACGTGCCAAAGTCCTTATCCCATGCAAAGGGAGCCGCAGTCGTGACCGCGGCAATAGCGGCAACAAGGGGCAACCATCGCAGTGTACGTGCCTCTTTCTCCGAGACTTGAGCAAAGGAGGTCATAGTCGCAAATTTATCGAAAAGGTCCTTGGAGTTGCAAGCATGAACCGGCTTTCGACCATCCCGAACATTTCCTCACAGAGTAGGGATTACAGTGAATCACAAGCTTGGGTGCTCGATGACGGTCGATCATCGAGTGCACTGTCACCGCAGCTTCTGGCAATTGAAGGGCCATCAACCCAACATTACCGCACCCCCGTGCCTTTGCAGCGCTGGCACTTCACCACCTTGTCGCCCTTCTTGAGCAAGCCCTTGCCTTCACAGTTCTTGCATTTCTGTTTCTTCTTGATGTTCGGGCCTTTTTCGCTGGCCATGAAAATCTCCTGCCGTGAGAGTGGGGGCGACTGGTGGCTAGTAAGAGCTTGTGTCCGCAAGAGCGCCAGTCCGTCGTCGCTTCCGCTGCGCTCCAGCTATGCCGGACACGCTTCGCCCTTCGGCTCCTGCGTGGCTGCTCCGCCCGCCTTCGCCCGGTGGGCTTCGGCGCGGCAGCCTTCGCTTGCCTTTCGTGGCACCGGCTCGCCGAGCCGAGCTCGCGAAGCGAGCGAAGGCTGGTGGGCCCGGCAGGACTCGAACCTGCAACCAGACCGTTATGAGCGGCAGACTATCGATCAGATAGGTTGATTCTGCTGCATTTTTGTTGGAGTTCGATTGTGTTTACGGCCATTCGTTCGCGTTCTTTCTGGTGCGAAACTGGTGCGGTTGAAGCCCAACGTTCAGACTCATAACCTGAAGGTCTTAGGTTCAAATCCTATCCCCGCAACCAACGCTCCGCTAGAATCTAGGAGTTCGGGAAACTCTTCGTCGGCCTCAAAGGATGCATTCAAAAAACTGCAATGCTCGGTCAGCTGGCAATCGGCGCAGGAAGCACAGAAAGCGGGATGATGGCAAAAGGCAGCGCTCGCGCGGGAGTTCGGTATTAGCCGGGAGACCGTCCACCGCTACTTGCGTGCCGCCAAGACAGCTGCGCAGAGCGTCCAACCACAAGAGAAGGATATCGCATGGCCGCGATCATGCTCACCCGCATCGACAACCACCGCAATATGGCGCGGTTCTACAAGCTAGATGTCCAACCGACATTATTCGGTGAATGCTCGCTCGTCAGGGTATGGGGGCGCATCGGCCGTGCCGGTACGGTTCGCGTCGAACTTCAGCCCGAGAGTGACGGCTGGCTTGTGCCACTCCTTGCCATTGAAACAACAAAGGCGCGCCGCTTTCTTCGAGCCGCACGGACAGGGGCCGTTGAGAACCGCGTCTCGTTTTCGCTTCGCCTCACCCACGCTTCCGCGGTCGTCGATTGTCCCCAAGTGCTACATGAAGGGGTTGGGGTCTTGCGTTGCCCCGATTTCAGGCGAACACATCATCTCGGAGTCGGTAATACGGGTTTTGATGGGAAACGGCGAGTTCTCGATCGGGGGCCTACCTTGGCTTGCGCCGGACGAGGAGAAGATTCTGGCGCCCCAAAGCCTGCGTACGAACTGCTTATGCACTAAGCACAACAGCACGCTGCATCCGCTTGACGACGCAGCGCGCTATTTCTTCGCGTCGCTGAAATCCTATCTCGAACGCGATGAGGGGATGCGGCATGCCCTAGTTTCGGGGCATGACGTCGAGCGGTGGCTTCTAAAGACAGCCAAAGCTGCCGCCGTCTCAAAGAATCTAGCAAGAGGGCGGACACCCCTTTCCGGTGCGTTCTCGCGGGATTCAGCGATAATGGACATGCTCGACGACCCGCGCCATTGGCCGGAGGGTGCCGGACTCTATTGCACCATGAACGCGGGCGACCGGATGTCCAATCACCCGCGCTTCCACTTGCAGCCCCTCACAAACGCTCAAGAAGATATTGAAGCGCTGGCGCTCAATATCTTAGGCCTGAGCTTCGTGTTGTTGCTCGAGCCGCTGGATGTCAGCAAGTATCCCTTCTTACGAGGGGCGAAGCATCGGCCTGGAAGAATCACCATATCGTACCCGACCTCGACATGCTGGCTCACGATGAGCTGGGAAGACGGAAGGGTGCATGATGCGTTGACGGTGCAGCACGTACGAGCCGTGACTGTGAGTTAGGCCGGCACCAGAATCAAGCAGCTGTGCCAGCCGCTTCGTCTGGCTCAGGGCCGGCCGGCCAGACCCAGTCGTGGCCGGTTTTCTCCTTGAGCCTGGCGAGCAGCTTTTTCATCTTATCGACGGTCATTGCGTCAAGGAATTTGACCAGCTCCTGCCACTCTGTGGCCCCTCCAATTTGATATTCGAGCGTGAGATCGAATTTGACGAGAAAGCGGGTGCCCTCGAATCCAATCTCCATCGCGTTCGAGACGGAGTGATGATCGTCGTTATGAGCGAATCTCTTGTTCCTCATTTCGAGGATCTGATCGTGCACTCCGCGAAGCTTGTCGGGAAGGCTGTCGCGCGAAAAGCCGCTGCCGCTTCCGCCTTGATGCAGGCGAACATAGGTCACGACAAATGCCGTCGTGAGCATATCGAGCTCCAGAATGGCATCCATGTCGGCGGCAAACTTGTATTCTGATAGGCGTTTTGCCGCGTACTTCAAGGCCACCAGAGAGGTGAATGACTTTGATATTCTGACAAGCTGCGACAACTCCTTGTCGACAGATTCCAGAATGGCGTTCCCATTGTCAGCCACTGCCTGGAAATGATCCCGCCACTCCTCGGGAAGAAACGGAAGCGCCTCTTCAGGCAGTGAATAGTATTCACCCTCTTCCTCGGTTTCGATCGGATCGTCTTGCACTTTGCTCCTTTATCCGCTGGGCCATGCGGCGCACTCAGAAATGTACATAACCTTCTGCGGCGAGGCTGACCAGGAACGTATCCTTTTCCTGCGAGAGATGTAAGCAAAGGATAGTGGGCTCTTTTTTCCTTGGACGCACCACGCTGGGCTGCACCATTCCGGCCGCCCACGTGGGCCAACAGGAACCTCCCGCCGCGCATCGCTATGTAAGCCGTGAGTGCACTTCGCGAGCGTCCGGGTCCCTCCTATTGACTACGGGGACGGTGTCGCCGGCGCCTAATCGCATTTGCGATCTTACAACGATGCGTGTCAAGCAAGTCAACATCGCGACCGCAACGATGGAGGATGTCAGCAGGCGCTTTTGCCGTCATCCATGTAGCTGTGGTATTGTACGCGCATGCAGACGTCATTTCGCGCCTGAAGGCTGTAGAACCGCAGTTGCGGGCTTTTGGCGTGGGTGGACTATACCTGTTCGGCTCCTACGCCAGAAACGAAGCAGGGCCCGATTCCGACGTTGACATCTTCATTGACAGGGCTCCCGGCACAGAACTGGATCTCGATGCATTCATCGGCGCCTACGACGTTTTGAAATCCGCTCTGCCAGTCCATGTCGATTGTGGAACGCGTACCGGCCTGTCGAAGTTCATCCGGGACGAGGTCGAGCGGGAAGCCATCCGAGTGTTCTAATGGCACCCAGCAAGACACCTGTTATCCGCCTTTTGCACATTGTAGATGAAGCCGAGGCAATCGGCCGCGCGCTCGTCGGGGTATCGAGCGCGAGCTTTCAGGATTCCTGGGTCCTACAGCGCGCCGTAGAGCATGGACTGCTTATTATCTCGGAAGCTGCAAAAACGCTGCCCCTCGAGCTAAAGGATGATGCCCCGGACGTTGCATGACGAAAGATCGAAACCTTAGGCAATTTCCTACGTCACGAGTATCGCGACGTCGACCCTGAGCTGATCTGGAGCATCACGCAGGACTACTTGCCAAATCTCTTAGCAGCTGCACGGCGTCTCGCGGACAGCTTGCGTGAGGCGGAACCAGTCTAGTCCTCCTGTCAGCAGCGTTGCTTGGCACCTTTGAACGGCTATTCATTGTCTAGCTGCCCTTCTTGAACTCGGCAGGGGCGACCTTCGCATTCAATATCGGGGATGCTGATACGACGGTGATTGTCCGGGAAGCTCTCGTGAGGGCCACGTACAGGTCATTCCGGCTCAGCTTTTCTGGCGCAACGATGATGGCGTGATCGAACTGAAGGCCCTTTACCAGGAGCGTACTTCCAATGGACCGTTGCGCCAGGCGCCGCCCAGCGTGTCGCATTTTGTTCTGAACATGCCAAGCAGCGTCTGCGAGGCTCAAGTACTCACCGCGCGCGACCAGCTTGAGGGTGTTCTGCACGGCTGATAGCAATTCTCTCCGGAAGGGCACGACGCCGGGCTGCCGACGTAGACACTCTAGCAGGCGCAGCACGTGCGCAAACTCGTTCGATGCAAGGAGGTCAAGAGCTGCACGTTCGGCCTCGGAGAGCTTGTTCCGGGGCTTCCATCCTCCCGCTATGCGGATCGCGCGACGCTCGAAGGCGGTCTTTGCCAAGCCCGACATGGCACCGGCCGCAAGGTTGAGGACGAGGGCGAGCCGGTCCCGCCCTGTACAATTCTCTATAGCCTCGAGGAAGCTGCCCAGGGTCTGACAGGCTACCGGCTCGATTGCGGAGCATTTCAGCTTCGCCGCCAGTGATGCGCGGATGAGTTCGCTGGCCTTGTCGCCGATAACGATCAGCGTCTCTTCGCCCCGAAGCTTGACCGAGCGTCCTGCCGATATATTCGCCTTAAGCAGGTCTTGCTTGGTCGAGGATTGCGGAACGATGTATGACACGCATCTTGGCGCTGCGGTCAGGTCGACGCGGTCAAGCTTTTCTAGCTGGTCACGGATGCCGATGAGCCAGTCCCCGAGTTTCGCGTTCTCGACCCGCTTCCACCGCCAAGGCTCCTTGAGTGCGCCGATCTTTGGAAAGTCGGTAGTGACGGTTCTCCAATCCGCGAGCTGCTCATCGCGAAACCCGAAGATGGCCTGCAGCGGGTCACCAAATATGCAAGTCGGTAGATGTTGCGACAGCGCGAGGATCAAGGCGTGCTGCTCGATGGTGCAGTCCTGATATTCGTCCACAAGCACCCGTTGGTAAGACGCTTTTAGAACCCCTGTGACGAATCCGCCGCGAATAAGCTGCGTGGCAGCGGCGTATACGGCGGGCCATTCCTCACCGCGAGGCTCGGGGGTTCCGAGGCCTGACCTCTGCGGGAAGGCTGCCGCAAATCTCAATGACCAGCCGGCTATCGTCTCCAGGTCGGTGCGGTGAAGACTGACGTTTTTCTCCTTCAGCCGCTGACGCAGTGAATCGACGCCGGCCAGGGTGTGAGTGAGCACCAGGCATTTGGCCGGGCCGCCCGCGGCCTTCACCACGTCGGCAATGCAATCGGTCTTGCCGCAGCCGGCGGGCGCTACGATGGACCCGATCCTCGAAGTTAGAACCGCGGCTACGATGGGCTCATTGCTCACGATCCACCCAAGCCCGAATTTCGGCGATTGTCTGCGGAAACGTTCCTTTCAATTCGCTGAGATTCGGTCCGACATGGCTGCGCCCGATCCATTCAGCGTGGCTGATGTCCTTGAACCATCCGCGTTCACGGCCGTCTTTTTTATCCTTGGTTCGCGACTTCGCGAGCTCGCCCAAGGCAATCCGAAGTTCGACCTCCGACGCCGCGTTCTCAACCTCAGAGACCGATTTAAATTGCTTTTTGGGGTATTTCTTGGCGAGACGGTCGAGAAACGACTGTTCGCTGTCCTGGAAGGAGGCCGCCGTCTTAATAAGGGCGGCCACGGACTTGGTAGGAAGATCTCGAAAGAGATGATCTTCGGTAGCGTAGCCAGGTGCCCAACGGAAAATTGTCACACCCGCGCGGGTGAGCTTGTTGAGTATCTCTGTATCGTCCGGTTCGCAGTCACTATCGAGCAGCAGGCCTACCCGATAGCCAAGTGACCGGAAATAGCCTGCTATCGGCGGCGCCTTGTCAACTCCGCCGCCCGAAATCGGCACGACGCCAGCTGTCGAAAACGGCAAGAGCCGTTGCCCAACCCAATAGTCGTCGAGCCCGCGAATAAGCCCGACCTCGGTCTTTCCTTCACAAACCAGGATGGCCGGCGCCAGATAGGCCTGTGGGTTTGCCCGCGGCTGAGACTGCACGTCTAGCACCAGGTAAGGAGTGTTGGCAGGAACGATGGTCGCAGCGCCCGTCTTCGGATGGCGCCTGACTACATTCAGTTCATTAACGCTGAGTTCCTGGAGGACCACTGGAGAGTGTGTGGTCATGAACACCTGAGCTTTAGTCTTGCCGTCGGCCTTTTCCTTCTTCAGCTCTCGCAGCAGTCTGGATATGCGGTGAGGCTCCAGGCCGTGTTCAACCTCGTCGATGAGAGCTACCGAGGCCTTGGCTCTGGCGTAATCTTGCAAGGCGGCCGTGAAGAGGCGCGACGAACCGACGCCCAATCGGCGCAAAGGCAAGTCTCCGTCGTGCAGGGAGATCCCGCCACCGGACAGCCCCATGGCCTGAACGTCGAGCATCGCGTGAAGCCGGTCCCCGACCGGCACGCCCAGCCGCTGAGCGGCTAGCTTTGCCTCTTTTATCGGGTCAGCGAACAGTGATTGCGAGTCTTTCGAGAACTCCTGGCGGGCGACACGTCCAGCTTCCGCCATCAGCCCGCGGGATGCCGCTGGACCCTTGGTTATCCGATTGAGTACGGACTGACGACCCCAGCCCAGATGCCGATCTGCATAAGGCCCGAGCCGGCTCGGCGCGATGTCCTGGCGGTCCTGGAAGGCCAAGGCCCGCGTGCTTAGCTGGCCTTGCTTGAGCCGCTCATTAAACAGTGTCCACTCCGCCTCAAGGCTATGATCCACCGTGAGTCTTATTGAAAGGACATGCTCGAGGCCCGACTGCTCATCCGGCTCGTCCTCCAGCTTCTTACCGCTCTCATCCCATCCCCTGAGGTAATGGCCGTACTTATCCTCCTTCAGGAATTCAGTGGGCAGATCACCGATGGTAATGGTGATCGCGATTGGGTTGGCTTCGGGGTCAACTGCATAGAAATCAGTGTCATCGAAGGTGACGCCGTTGCGTGGCGCAAATACCAGCTCGATGGAATCGAGAACGGTCGTTTTCCCCGAATCGCCCGGACCCACCAGGCAATTGGTGCCTGGCGCCGGGTACCATGAGAGCTGCTTGATTCCTCTAAAGTTAACTACCTCGACGTGGACGATCCGCAAGTCGTACCTCCCCCTGCCGCGAAGAGGCTACCACGGCGCCGCAACTAGTGGTAGCCGTTGGCGGTTTAGCCCGCGTTCAGGGGAGACCGGCAGGTGTACGACACTTGGGACGTCAATCAGCGTATAAGCGAGGCCAAGCGGCTGACCGAGCGTCTAGTCGATCATGCGCATTACCTGCTCGACATCCGGGAGAACAACGCGATCGTTGTCTATTCAGACCGGCTGTCGAAGCAAATTCCGCGATCCTACGCCGCAAATGCCTTCAATGTTCTTCGAGAAGCCATGCATCAGATCGAGATGGTGAGGCTAAGCGCGCTCTGGGATCAAGCCCACGTTGACAACGAAGCGATCATGACCGTTGTGGAGTTGATCGATGACGACAAGGTCATCGCGGCATTGGCCGAGAATGCTCGTGCCCGATACATCAGTTTGCCCGAACCGGCCGATGGCAAAAAGAGTAATGAAGCGACACTTGAGCTGTTGAAGGAAGCCAACAGGATACGCGGCGAAGAGCATGCCGCAAATGCAGCTCAAGGGCTGCGCGGTGCGATAGCTGCCGCCCGCAAGATCAAATCATCTGCGGGGCTAAAATCGCTCAAGAACCTGCGCGACAAGCATATCGCCCACTATTTGACGCAATCCAGCGCAGAGCGCCGCGGCGATGCGATTCCGCCGATGAAGGTGGGTGACGAGAGACCAATCCTCGACGGATCGTTGGCGATCATCCAGTTGCTGTATTCGTGGGTCAATGGCATCGCGGTTTCGTTCGCGGAGTCCCGGAAGATCGACCAAAAATGCGCCGAGGAGCTTTGGAATTGCTGCAAATTCGAAATTATCGATAAGTCAAAGGAAGCATCAAAAGCCTCTACCTAGAAATGAGCCTTGGGCGAATTGCCGGCCGCGGCGAAGGCGCTCTACGCCGGATACCATATCGAAATGATAGCCAACGGATGAGAGATTGAATGGTCGGCAGCAGAAAAGACATGACCAGCTGGGTCATGCACTTTATTCACGATAGAAATTACGCCAACGACCCGGCGTACAATATAAACGAGGGTGAGGAGACCCCCTTCTTTCCGTTCCAAGAAGATCAGCCGCCTTCTCGGTTTGAGCAATGGGAGTGGGCCGACAACGATTACGGCCTAGAGCCCGATGCCGACGCGTTCTCGGTTCTCCTCAAAATTATATCGGACGGGCACATTCGCTCAGGATGGTCGTTTCGGAACGACCGCCCCACGATTTACGGTCCACGATCGGCCTGCTGTTTCACTGAGATGCCCCTTTACGGCCTGATCGAATACGCCAAGCAGCGTTCAAAGGAGTATGTGGGTGCATATGCTATCGGCCTATTGAAGCAGGAGTTCTTCGCGGCAGGCGGGAGACCGGTCATCTATGGCTTGAGTGGCCCCCACAAGGAAATATCCAAGCCCCTTCCGTCTCCACCGCACTATTTGTGGCCTAGGAAGCTTGATCCATCTTGCGGCATCTCTGAGCGGGAGCAATATCGCTACGTCGCGATGAACCTTGATTCAAAGAGGCCAATTGACTGGTCCCATGAGCGAGAGTGGCGCTGGGCGGATAGCGACGGCGCGTGCTCATGTCCCGGCCTCCCCCTTTGGCTGAAGGGAGAACTGGTAGAGTTTTCTCAAACCATGATTGTTGTACCCTCCGATCGCGAAGCTCACCGGATTCTTGATCTCCTCAAAGAACTTCACGATGCAGGCTCACACAATTATGGTCACGAGTATAGGCGGAAGACCCTGCTCGGCACCCATATCGTCTCCCTTGAACAATTGGCTTCAATCTCGCCAACCATAGATGCAGCAAACCTCCGGCTGGAGGATCTGCCGTCCAGCTCCCTCAAGACGTTCGAACAACCCGAGGCAACGCCTGAGCTGATCGCTAAAGTCAAATCCGCGTTGGCGGAAGCCCACACCGCGGCCGAGGCCGCGGTCGATAGCTTTCTTCTCACGGCTCGATATGTAGAAGGTGGCAAATTTGTCGCGGATGGATGCGGGTGGGCCGACCTAGTGATTTACGATTCGCAATCTTCTGTCGTATCGGCGCTAATCGCGTTGGGCGAGACTACAATCATTGGGGGCGTTGGGTATCGCGTGTCTGATTTCGGAAGGCATGGGCGACGCAAAGACCAAGCACTTTCTGTAGCGGAGGCGGGCGTCGAAGCCGCCAAGCACGTTATGGAAAAGCGCTTTCCAGACGTCGGATTTGGCGTAAGGACGATGTGGGATTGATTTTTTCCAGTCCAGCCCCATGCGGGCAAGAGCATCTAAGCGAATCCCTGAGTCCCGCGCGGAGCCTTCTCGTGTGCACCTCAACCTGCGACTTTTATTCCGAAATCGGGGGATTTTAGAATGAAAATGCGCAAAAGCATTGCTCCCGGCTTGACCCTCCAAATTGGCATGTTCTAATTTTGTTCTCATGGGTGCGATTCTGCCGACCCATGCCATTTTGAAATGACGACACCAGCTGCCAAGAACCGGACAGGCACCATGCACGAGATCCTCTGTCCCCACTGTACCAAGGCCTTCAAGGTAGATGAGTCCGGCTATGCCGAGATTCTGAAGCAGGTCCGTGACGCCGATTTCGCACAGCAACTGCACGAGCGGCTGGAACTGGCCGAGCGCGACAAGCAGAGCGCCGTTGAATTGGCCAAGGCCCAGGTAAGCAGCGATCTGCAGAAGACCTCAGCTGCTAAGGACGCTGAAATTCAGGAGTTGAAGTCCAAGGTTGAGGGGAATGGCGTCGCCCAGAAGCTCGCGGTTGCTGAAGCGCTCAGCGCCGTCGAGAAGGAGCGGGACAGGCTCGCGAACGCGCTAGCCGAGTCCGAGCGCGAAAAGAAGGCAGCCTCGGAGCTTGCTGAAGCGCTTCTGGCCAGCGAGCAGCATAAAATCACTGCTGCCAAGGAAAAAGAAATCCAAGAGCTGAAGGCCAAACTTCAATCCGTCGAGCTTGAGAAGAAGCTGGCCGTGACCGAAGCGGTTGGCGCCGTTGAGAAAGAGCGCGATGAGCTGAAAAGCGGCATCAAGCAGGTACAGCTTGAAAAGCAGCTCTCCGAGCAGTCGCTCAAGGACAAGTACGAAACTCAGATCAAGGATCGGGATGACGCGATCGAGCGCCTCAAAGATATGAAGGCCCGCCTATCGACCAAGATGGTCGGCGAGACCCTCGAACAACACTGCGAGACCGAGTTCAACCGGGTGCGGTCGATGGCCTTCCCACGAGCCTATTTCGAGAAAGACAACGACGCGCGGACCGGCAGCAAGGGCGATTACATCTTCCGGGACTTGGACGAGGCCGGCACGGAGATCATCTCGATCATGTTCGAGATGAAGAACGAGAGCGACAAAACCGCTACGAAAAGCAAGAACGAAGATTTTCTCAAGGAGCTCGACCGCGATCGCACCGAGAAGGGCTGCGAATACGCCATCCTGGTCTCACTGCTTGAACCGGACAACGAACTCTACAATACCGGCATCGTCGATGTCTTCCACCGCTACCCGAAAATGTACGTCATCCGGCCGCAGTTCTTCCTACCGATGATTACGCTCTTGCGGAATGCGGCGATCAATTCGCTCAAATACAAGACCGAGCTGGCGCTTGTGAAGGCGCAGAATATCGACATCACCCAGTTTGAATGCCAGCTCGAGACCTTCAAGACCGCATTCTCGAAGAACTATGATCTTGCTTCCAGGAACTTCCAGACGGCGATCGCTGAGATCGACAAGTCCATCGACCATCTTCAGAAGACGAAGGATGCCTTGATAGGTGCAGATCGCAACCTTCGCGTTGCAAACGACAAGGCGCAGGATGTGACGATCAAGAAGCTGACCCGGGGCAATCCGACGATGGCGGCGAAGTTTGCAGAGCTAAAAAGCCAGGCCGCTGAATGAGGCGCATACTTGACCTGCAGTGCGTCTAGCTACCCCGCTGCCCTCCTGCGCATCCGAGCTTTCCAATACGGCACTCCGAACATTTGCTCCTCGAGCTTTTTGAACTGCACCGTCGCAAACGCACCGCGGCTCACTAACCCAAGCCGTTCGAGACGCTTTCGAACGAAAGTATAGCTAATCTTAGCCGCTATACGACGCTTGAGCTGGACGATATCTTCCGGGCGCCAAGTCGATATGCCGATGGACTTCACGAGTTCTGAAAACTCCTGCTCGGGATAAATGAACTCGGCGGCAAAAACTTCGGCGCCCTTCTCAATCAGTTCATTGCGGTTGTAGTCGCCGCAGGTAACCACGCCGTTGGCTATCTGCTCCTGGTCGACATAGTGATGCTTGAGTTCATGGACGAGAGCGAAAAGCTTGGGCTCGTCCGGCAAGGACCGTTGGACGGCGACGGAATAATCACCGTCCGCACACATGTACATGGCCTTGATCTTGGCGGGCAAAGGCCAGGGGTCGATTCGGATGCCCTCTTTCTTGTAGATTTGGCGGACCTCTCGCAGGCCGAATGAGTTTGTACGCACCGCGTGGTACATGCGCTTTTCTCGCGCGAGGGCTTTAAGCCCTTCAAAATACTCATCGCGGGTCATTTAGGATCTCCTAACGTTTGCTTTTCGGCCGCTTGGCCTTCTCAAGAGCTTGGCGCGCCTTTCTAAACTCGGCGTACCGAATCACTTCCTCAAAATCATCGTTATCGAGTCCGCCGGTCGCTGAAGTTAGCGCCGCGATTCGCTTGTCATCATGTTGCAGATCCGGGAAAAAAACGGTGATTGAAACCTTAAATAGGCGTGCCAACCTATCTAGGTCTTCGGCGGTTGGCTTGTAAGTACCCGTCTCCCACCTCGAAACCGTGTTTGCGGCTGTCCCCAGTTTCTCGGCCAGACCCTCCTGACTCAGCTTTCCTTCTGGCCAGTTTGTCCGGAGCCTCTGAATTGTTTCTCCTATGTGGTTGTAAATATTCGCCATCCGGACTTCTCCTGTTTTGGGATTGATTTGTCCTAGAATAGCTTGACAGTTCGCCTCCCGCAACATTACTTTATGAGGACGGAATCATCCTGTTTCAGGATGGTCGAAGGAAAGGAGGTGGTTGAAATGGAGACGGAGAACGTTCTGAAGCAGGACGATAAGCATCCGAAGACCATCCAGGCGTCGGTCTACACGACGTCTGGCGCGTTTCCCCGCAAGGGCAGCGAATCGGTCAAGTCGGATGATCTGATCGACAAGATCCTGAAGCAGGCGCAGCACGCGCTGCACCTGACGGATGTCACCGGCTGGGAAGCGACGGTCGACGGCAATGTCATCGACCCGAACAAGACCTACGAGCAGAATCATCTGACGGGCACGGTCGTGATCCACTGGGGTCCGCGCGAAGGCGGCGGGGGCTGCTAATGCACCCCGAAGCTTCCAAGCTGATCTTCGAAGAAGAGGTCGGACGCTGGCCGCCCGATCTCGCCTCTACACGCGGCTGGATAATGCACGAGGTCTCTTACCCGGTGATCGATTACGAGTTCACGCGCCCCGGCCGGACACCGCTGAGGCTGAAGATGTCGTTCGATGAATGGGATGACCTGCCGCCGTCGATAGCCTTGCTTTCCTCGGCCGGCGCTCTGCTGTCGTCCCTGCCTCCCAACCTCTCAAATATCTACAACCCATCAGCTCACCCCATCACCGGCCGGCCGTTCGTCTGCATGGCGGGCTCCCGGGAATTTCACACACACTCAAGCCACCTCGGTGAGCCTTGGAGCCAATTCAGGGGCAAGCCAGGCTTCGGCATCGGCGACCTTATGACCAAGCTGTGGCACGGATGGCTGAAAGGAGCCGGATAATGTCGAAGGTCATCTGCAAGCGCCAGCACATCGAGGAGACGCTGAAGCATCTCCAGGAAGCGGGCCGGCGTGGCAACGAGTGCGTGGTGCTCTGGCTCGGTCGCGAATCGGCTGCAGGCATCGAGATCGAGGCCGTGTGCCGGCCGGCGCAGGTTGCGGGCGCGGACATCTTCCGCATTCCCCCTCCGGCGATGCGCGAGATCATCGGCATCCTCGCCCAACACGGCTGGATGATTGCCGCGCAGGTTCATTCGCACCCGCGCGAGGCCTTCCATTCACTGGCCGACGACAAGTGGGCCATCGTGCGACATGAAAATGCGCTGTCGCTGGTCGTGCCGTACTTCGCGGCCCAGACCACCGCTTTCTCATTCATGCAGGATCAAAAAACCTTCAAGCTCAGCGCCGACAATCACTGGCAAGAACTGGCGGCTTGGGAGATTGGCAAATGGCTTCAAATATCCTGACACCCGAGGCACGCCAGGAAAACGTCAAGGCGCTGGCGCTCGCGGCGGGCATTACGCCCGAACAGGCCGCCGAGCGCCTTGATGGCCGAGTGCTCTGCACGTTCGATCGTGACGACGCTGCTGCCTGCCAGTTCTATGAAGAACTGCGGCCGGTGTTGGGGAGAACCATAGACGTTCACGACACGCCTGACGGCCGGCGCTACCTGGTCGAAATGGTCATCGGCGAAGTCGAACCGCGAGGAAGTGCAACTACGGTCTTCGTCGGGCTCGGGCCCGACAGCTGCTGCTTCGGTCCCGTGCCGGAAGGCGTGCACAGCTCAAAGCCGGTTCACAGTGCGCTTTCGGTCGTCGCCGCCTGCTACGGTGCCGCTGTCGCGGTTCACCGTGCGGTTGGAGAGGGCATTCCCAATCCCCCGCCGGAACACCTGGAAATCAGGTACGACGAGATCCTGTCCGACCTGAGTGTCCTAAATGAAGCCGTAGATATCGGTGAGACCCACCTGGCCGGTGCAGGCGCTATCGGCAACGGCTTTCTGTGGGCAGCTCGCCACGTTGACCTGCGCGGAGAACTCAGCGTCTGCGATGATGACGTTGTTTCCTCCGGCAATCTCCAGCGCCAGGTCTGGTTCGGCGAGGGTGATATCGACGATCCCAAGGCCTCAACGCTTTGCGAGAAGGCGCAGCCACACATCCCCCGCTGCCGGCTAAAGCCTGAACCCATGCGCTTGCAAGACCTGCCGAACCGATCAGGCGCCTGGTTGAAGCGCCTTATCGTCGCGGTGGACAGCCGCCGTGCTCGCCGTGAATTGCAGAACGAGCTAGCGGCTGAGGTGTTTGACGCCTCCACCACGGACATTCGCGAGGTGGTCATCCACTATAACCGCGCGGGCTCGGACCTCGCCTGCTTGGGATGCCTGTATAAGGCGGATGAAAAAGAGGCCTCGCAAGACCAGATCATCGCCGAACACCTTGGCGTGAGTGTCGACGAGGTCAAGACCAGTCGGGTATCGCCGGCCGCAGCGGCGGCGATTGCCCAAAAGCACCCGCACCTCGATCCGGCGACAATCGAAGGCGAGGCATTCGATTCTCTCTACAAGACGCTCTGCGCAACAGGCAAGCTGCATGCGTCGGTAGGCAAACAAGTCGTTGCCCCCTTCGCCTTTGTGTCTGTTTTGGCAGGTACGCTGTTGCTGTTCGAAGTCATGACCAGACTCGCGCGGCCCGGATTGGTACAATCGAACGAATGGCATGTTTCGCCGTGGCGTGAGCCGTTCAGTCGAGGTCGGTTGACTCGCCTCCGGTTCAACGCGTGCGAGTGCTGCGGGGACTCGGTCCGGGCGCGAGCGATGCGTGGTTTGCGCACGAGGCTATGGGCAAGCTGAAGCCGGCATTGGTCAATGTGACGGTGAAGCAAAGGTCGACCCCGCACGGCCATCTCGTTTCGTTCGATCTTACGCCTGCTCCCGTTAAAGATCTGCACCACCCGGCCGGTGAGGTCGGGTGAATACACCTGCAGCGTGTGCCGGCAAGGCATCCACCCGCATCCCGAAGACGGGGCCTCGGGCGAGCCTCCTTGCCTGCCCGCTCAGGCCTGCGGGCCTTGAATTCTCCCGACCGGCCGCAATGGCGCAGCCGATAACAAAGGGAGACCGCACATGACCGACACCATCAAAATCCGCAGCCCGAACGACCGTTTCCGCCAGTTACTCGTCTTCGGCGGCGTAGTCCTTTTCACGCCCGGCGTTACCAGCCTGCCCATCGACCCAAAACCGGTTGCTGGAACTGGTACTATGTGCGTGTCAATCCACAATGTGTGATGGGCGATCACCGCAGTTTTGCGGGCGCCTCTAGTCTAGCGCGGTTTAGGCGACTCACGCTACTTCATCATGCCCAACTACCTCGCTGCGAAATGGGAATGAAATGGTTGCTGTCACCCGTGAATTGTCCGCCTCTGGTTACGCGCTCGAAGTGGACGGCCGACTCAAAGCCGAATTTGCGACCAGAGATGGCGCCAGGGCAGGTGGAGAAGAACTGAAGAAGCGTTTTCCCATGCTTCAGATCAGGATCTATGACGCGCAGACAAATGCGCGCGAGGAAATTTAGGTCCTTCAACTGGCGGGTTCTTCCGCTTGCGCGCGTGCGGCTTCCGCCGCAGCGGGCTCTCGTGAACCGAGCCGCTTTGCGTCTCGGCCGCCGTGCGGCTTCGATCCCTCGCGCAAGGACTGCTGAGCTTCT
>NZ_LBJX01000001.1:322939-323088 GCF_028128895.1 Bradyrhizobium sp. CCBAU 11434 | reverse complement strand
GTGGTGTCAAGCGATCCGGCGATCGCGCTTCTCTTCGAGGTCGGAATCCCCGCCTCATGATGATGTTCGTGAAGAAGTGGCGGGACCATCTCGGGGACGCAGTCGCGGGGTAATTTGCTCACGCTGCAGACCGGTTATCACCCTCGCCA